>NZ_JBIPMD010000326.1:0-2935 GCF_044369315.1 Silvanigrella sp. | reverse complement strand
GCAAAATCTTCTGGTAGAGGAAGTTGCGCAAGAGTATTAAATGCTTCTAAAATTTTAGCAAGCTCTGCTTGGTAAGTAGAAATCTCTTCTTCGGTAAGATATAATCTACCTAATTCAGCAATACGTTTAACGGTTTCACGAGAAAATTCTGTTGCCATATTAGAAAAATCCTTTCAAAGCCTTCAAATAGAACAAATTGACAAAGTAATCTGATAGAAGCATTGAATCAACTATCAAATGCAATTAAGGATAAAAATGACTCGTTTAAATTGGAGACACTCATGAGAATTGCAATATCAGGACATAGTGGCTGCGGAAACTCAACAGCAACAACAAATGTAGGGAAAGCCCTACAGTTAAAAATAGTAAACTACACTTTCCGCGATTTAGCGCGAGATCTTTCTGTTAATTTTGAGGAATTGCACAAAGAAGCATCTACAAATCTAATTTATGACTATTTAACTGATCTTACTTTAATAAGAAACGCGGTTTCTAACGAAAATATTGTCATAGGGACAAGGTTGGCTGCTTGGTTAATGGATGCCGAACTTCGTATCTGGTTACAAGCCCCTCTAGAAGCCCGCGCCTCTAGAATAAATCGTCGTGAAACCGAAAAAGAATCCTCATATGAACAAGTTTTGTATAAAACTTTAAAACGTGATGAACAAAATAGAAAAAGATATCTCCGTCTTTATGGCCTAGATATTGAAGATCATAGCGATTTTGATATTACAATTAATACCGAAAAACTTACTGCAGACCAGGTTTCAAGCCTTATTGTAGCTGCCGCTAAATGGGCTAAGAAAAGCCAATTAGAAAGAAAAAACCTACATTTAGCTCGGATTCAAGAAATTATTGCAGAAAATCTCCAAATTCCGCTTGAGGCTGTTCAAAATCCAAAATACAAAATCAATATTGCTGATATATTTCATAAACTAAAACGCGTTAAATAATTTTATAAAATTAAAAAAATCAGCAATAATTAAAAACACACATCCAATAAATCAATATTAACATAACTTTATATTCATAATTTAAATATATTTTTTTCATTTTTTGTTTATTAATATCCATTCAATTATACAGATGTTTTTATTTAATCTTAATATTTTTTGTTTATTTACATTATTTATTCTTTAATTTAATATATATTTTATATATTAAATTTTTAAAATATTCATTTACAAATAATTAAATTTAAATTACATAAATCAACGCTGCTTTTATTTATAATAACTTTTTCTTTAAGGATTTACAAAACTATGAAACTAGTATCAATATTTGCAAAATTAGCAATTTTTATCAATTTAATTACCACATCTTTATTAGCATTTTCAAATGAAAACTCAAATACAAATGAAAGTGCCATTAAAAATGGAGATGTTACGGTTAATTTTGTTGCAGGAACTGCTTTTATGGCTAGTGTTTGTACAGATTCAGGTTGTTCATCTTTTAAATTCGTTGGACAATCTGTAAAAGTTCCATTATCCGAAGGGCAAGATGTATGCGTAAGTATCTATATTTTACCTGGAGTAAGTACTGATGTTTACTTTAAAAAATTAAATGACAAAAATGATACTATCAATTTTTGGGGAATGACTGCTTCTGAGCATTTTAACTACACAGAAAATGTTGAGTTTAAATTAAGAGATTCAAATCATGGATTTGCTAATGCATATTGCCGTTACTTAAATTATAAAAAATAATAATTTAATATTATAAGATAAAAAAGATTCCAGACAAAAAAGCAAATCCATTATCACTAAATTTATTTTAAAATATCCTTATTAAAATCAACCGTATCAATTAATATACTATTATAATAAATAAACCACAATATTTTATTGTTATTGTACATTTACAATTAAAAATTAATTAAATATATTTAAAAAATGAACTCTAAATTTTTTTTAGAGTTTTTATTTAAATTTTGAAAGGGTTAATATGTTAAAAAAAATGAACTCTTAAATAAAATTGTATTTTTCTTAACATTGCTTTCAAATCAAGCATTCAGTTATTTCGAATATAAACCTGATTATTTTAAATATATAAATTTTCCAGATTCATTTCAAATAAAAAATGAAAATATTACAGTTACTGTTATCGATTCTGAAATTGCGAACTTAAAAGAACTTAATGTCATAAATAAAGAGTATTTTATTTTAAATTATCAAAAATCTAAAGATAAAGATGATCCTTTTCATTTACATGGAACTGCCATGGCATCTATCATTGGATCAAAAAAATTTAGAGGCAGAGAAGAATCTTATATTGGCATATTTCCAAACGTAAAAATTATCAACCGAATAGCAATGCCTAATGGAGGATATCCTTTATCCATATTAGAGGCAGCAAGTGAAGCTATTTTTTCAGAAAATGAATTTATTATAAATATTTCGGGAGCTGATGTAGGAACTAAAAATGCGAATGAGTGGAATGATCTCTTAAATAAAGTGGGAGATAAAAATAAAGTTTTAATCATTGCTGCTGTTGGAAATGATCAAAGAGATATCAGAACAACGCAACCTGATAAACAATATTGGCCTGCAGCTTACAACCCAAGAAATAAAAAAAATAAATTAAATGATCCTGTAATTCGTGTTGCCGCGGTTTCTTTTGAAAATAAATTACCTGAGCTTTTTATTACTCAAAGAGGTACGGGATCTCGTTACGGAAAAGGACGGGTAGATATTGGGGCTCCTGGTTATAGTATTCCATTTTTAACAGATGATCATGAAGTAAAAATTGCAAATGGTACATCTGAATCCGCAGCAATTGTATCTGGCGTTATTGCAATCATGAAAAGTTGTATTTCAGACGCAAGTGCTAGTTAAAGTGATTCCTTTTGGTGGACAATATGCTATGAACTTAGGCGTTCATATAGAAGGGTTGTCCAATGTTAAAGAAGAAATCAGTTAAAAGTCAATATTCTCTT
>NZ_JBIPMD010000118.1:0-9827 GCF_044369315.1 Silvanigrella sp. | reverse complement strand
AATCGCACTGCTTACTTCCACGCTGATGGCTAATCTTTACGTGGGTGAGATTCGCACTCACTGGTTCTTACGCACTTATCTTGGCGCACCATAATAAAACTCCTTTTTAACTACTTTAAATTAAGCTTTTAAAGCAAAATCTTTATAAGAACCAAGTGTTACCTTGATATTTTTAAGATCTTCGTAAGTAATGAGTTGTGGGTCAAGAATTACTGGGTTGCCTTGAACTTGGTTTTTCGCAGCATATTTAACTCCAACATAACCAGTCGCATTGCTGATAATGATTTTTAGAGTTTTTTTGCCGTCTGCTGCTAGAACAGGAAGAGCAAGTTTAACATGAATGTCTAGGTAAGCACCATGCTTAACATAAAGTGGAGAACGATCTTGGTCTTCTACGTACTCAAGAATTTTTGCAGATTTTAGCTTAGATTGTTCAAGCTGAGCATAAATATCTTCAATTTCTGCGCCTTCTGGAGAAGAAAGAGTTATTTCCACATTTACAGGATAGTTTTTGAATGTTCTTTCTTTTAAAGAAGTATTAATTGTAGACTCTGGCATAAATTCGCCGTTGAGTTCTTGAATTAATAAGTAAGCAGGCAACTCTGGGTGAGCTGCATTTTTAGGATCATAGTCAAAGAAAGAAATTGCTAACTTAGTTTGTGACTTTGGAACTGGTGCTACTTGTGTATCTGTCATAATGATACTCCATCATATTATGAGTTGTTTAAAAAAAAGTTATTTACCTGCTGGTAACTCGCTAACTAAACGCATTGAAATTGTTAATTCGTTTAAATAGAAGTGTGGCCTTAAGTACATTACTGCGCTGTAAACACCAGGCTTGCCAGGAACGGTTGAGACGTCAATACGTGCTTCACGTAGAGGAAATGCGCTTTTTACCCAGTCGGAAGCAGTATCAGATAAAATAACGTAACGGGAAATCCAATTGTTTAAATAAGCAGAGACACCTTCTGGTATTGAAAAACTTCCAATTTTATCACGCATAATACTCTTTAAATAATGAGCAAAGCGAGATATAGCCATTATGTATGGCATTTGTATAGTTAATGATGCATTTGCATTTGCTAGATCATTGTCATACTCCTTCAATTTATGAATTGTCTTGGAGCCAAAAAATACGGCTTGGTCTGTACCACGTTTGTAAACAAGGCTTAAGAAACCAAGGTCATCTAATTCTTTTTCACGACGGTCGGTAATTGTTACTTCCACAGGATTTTTTTGAACTCTGTTACCTTCTTCATCTGTAAATAGGTAAATAGGGAGGCCATCAACGGTTCCGCCATTTTCAACACCGCGGATATTTTGGAACCAACAGAATTGACGATAGGATTGCCCAATTCTGTCTGCTAAATAGAAAGCAGCATTACCCCATAAGAATTTTTCGTGATCTTTTTCATTTAAATCTTCTACAAATTTAAATTCTTTAACAGGAATGCCATCGTCAGAATATTCATTACGCATGATAACGCTTGGCATAGCTAAACAAACATATTTAGATTCTTCTTTAGAACGGAATGTATTCCAGTTTGCATAATCTACAGAATTAAACATGCGCTCTAAGCTTTTTGGCTTGCTTAAATCGGTAAAGGAATCCATGTCAAATAGTTTAGAACCTGCAGCTGAAATAAAAGGAACGTGAGCAGCAGAGGCAACTAAAGAAACAGCTCTTAAAAATTCGATATCCGTTTGACTACGTGAGCAATAATAATCACCTACTAACATTCCAAATGGTTCACCACCAAAAGTACCGTATTCGCTTTCGTACACTAATTTAAAGAGTCCACTTTGGTCCCAGTCTGGAGCGGTGCGGTGGTCTAAAAGAATGTCATCTTTTGTTGCGTCGAGAACACGAATTTTTAATTTATCATCGGGTTCTAAATTATTGATTAGCATTTCTAGGCCACGCCAGCTTGCTTCTAATTTTTGAAATTCAGCATGGTGAATAATTTTGTTAATTTGTTCAGTTAATAATTCATCAATTTCAGAAATTCTTTCATTGATCATTTTATTAAAATCATTTTTTGTATTTAATTTTTCTTGAACAACTTCTTCTGCAAATACTTGCAACATTTTTTTGAAGTTTTCTTTTTGCTGATCATCAATATCGCTGTGTATTACTTCAAGAATTTTTTCACTGATATCAAAATCTTTCATATCTAAAAATGATAAATCAGCTTCCATTACTTCCTGGTATCTTGCTTGTGCGTTCATGTTTATCCCTTCTTTTTCTTCTTTTAAATATTAGAATTTGTTTCTTCAGGTTGTGATTTTGATTTTTCAGGAGCAGCTGCTAATTTTTTTAGAGCTCCTTTATTATCCATTAACTTTTTCAAAATCACTTCAAGAGATTCATTGCTGTCTACTTTAGACTGAAGGTCAATTAATTTTTTTCTTACTTCTAAAAGTTTTGAAAGAGTAGGATGATTTTCTGCAATTTTACCAGGAGTAAAATCAGCCATGCTTTCCATTTTTAAATTAACAGCTAAATTTGAGCCATTTTTTTTAAGTGTATTTTCTACTGTAAATGAAACTTCTGGTGCAATTTTTTGCATTGTTGAATTAAAGTTTTCTTTTTCAACTGTTAAAAATTGGCATTGTTTTATTTTTTGAGGTTTTTTATTTTTGTGACCAGATAAGTTTGAAATAAGGCCAATAACAAAAGGAAGATCCTTTGGTTTTAAGCCGCCTTCTGCATGAAGATCATATGTAATTTGTACTCTAGGTGGTCTTACTTTTTTTAACTTATGTTGAATACTTAATGCTGACATTTATGTCTCCTTTTATGTTTTACACTTCCCTGTAACAATTAATAAATTGATCGATAATTAAACTTTCATGTTTAATCCTCCAAATACTAAAATTTATATCCGTTAAATATCTGGTAACTCTGAACTTTCATCTTGTGAAACCCGACTTGATTGGTCTTTTACTTCTGGAGCAAAAACGGGGAACTTTGGAATTGCAATTTGTTCATTTAAACTATTATTTTTAAATAATTTGTAATTAAAATTAAATAAAATTGCGTTTTCACCATTAGCATGAATTAAGTTCATTTTTAATTTGTTTGAATTATCACTTCCGTCTTTGCAATCGCGGTATCTCATAATTAAAGCAAGCATACCCCATGGATTATTTTCATCGGAGACAACATTTTGAATATCGTTATTTGTTACTTTAATTGTATTAGACTTTGAAATTTTAAATGAAAGTTTACATGGGTCTCCAAAAGTCCATTTAAAACTAGCTTCTTCTTGTGTTCCATGGTTTGAACCAAATTTTTCAGAGCCACATTCTAATTTCCAATTTAATATTTTATTACCATTGATTTCATTTTGTCTATCTGCACGAAAGAAAAATTCTACTGGAAATTTAATTTTACCATCGGAGTCTTTGCCCGAAGCCATGAAGGAATAAAACTTATTCGTTTTTTGAATAAAGTCTTTATATTCTGGCTTAAAGAAACTAGGATAATATTCTTTCAAAAAGCTTAAATAAGATTTTGCAAAAACTAAATAACTTTGCATAAATGACTTCACATCATCTAATAAGGCATATTGCCCCATCTGCGATTTTATTTGTTTCAATAAAAGGAAATTTGTTCGATAACTTTTGATTAAACATTTTAGAGATTAAATTGTATTCAATTATGCTTCTTTCATAATATAAAGATTGGCATCTGTTACCAAATTTATTGGCAAGGTTAAACTTAATCACATCAAAATAATCTTCATCGTTACGGCGATTGATTTGAATAGATTTTAAATATTTATAACAAGTTTCCGTCACTGTTTTATTTAATGAGTTTAAAATAAAGTCATTTAAGGATGAAATGGAACCAACTTCCGATTTTTCAATTAAATCAATCTTAATACGTTTCCAAAATTCCCTACTTTCAATTTCGGAAGAGTCTTTAAAGGATAAATTTAATTCTTCATGTATTGTCATGAGAGGAGAAACTTGGTCATTGTATATTTTTAAAATAATTCCCTTTTGTTTTTGAAGATATTCGGACAATTCAGCTTCGGTTGAAACAGCAAAATATCTTTGGGCAGCTGGGCTTTCTCCATTCCACCAGTTAAAATTTGATGTTGTTCCAGCGTAAAGACCTGCACTAACTAATTTCCCTTTTAATGTTTGAAAATTGTGGTTAATTTTTGAATAGACAAAAGGAAAAATTGTTTGAGCAATTTGAGATAACTGGTATTTTGTAACAAACGTGTTCATTTGTTTAATAACTTGATATGATTCTACAAGGTTTTTTACATGGTCATCTTGAGAATTTTCAATGGTATTCAAATTTGAGCGATAAGAAGAAGTAAATAATTTATTTTTATTATTAATTAGATGCAACTCTACAATAAATTTCAAAGTGCTTTCAATTTTATTTTGTAAATTCGGTGTGTATTTTTTATCTTTAAATGATTTAATAATATTGTCTAAATTAATGGTGTTATTTAAAACTGTTTGTAAAAATTCGATATTAAAATACTGAATTTCATTTAAAGCCTCTAAAGAGTGTTCATTTGATGAATTTAAAGCGGTATAATCAGATATAATTTTACTTAAGTGTTAAAAAAATAAAAGTCAATATCTTTATGAATTACAACAGATTTATCTAATTCAATTAAATAGAGTTTTTGATCAAATTCCTTAATTTGGTAGGTCAGCATGATGTCTTTAAAGTCTTTAAATATGTCTTCAATTCTTTTTTTATAAAAATCGATGTCTTTTTTAGAGATAATGGATGCATTTTGAAGACTTGTATACAAGACATTATAATGATTTGTATTGATAAACTCATCAACCGATTTTGTTGTTTGAGAAGTTATACTAGCAAATTCTTTTAGTGCTAAATAATCGGCTACAATTTGTTTTATAAATTTAAATTTTTCTTCGTTACTCAAAGAATTAAAGTTAGGTTGCTCAATTTTAAAAGCAGTACTAAATAATTTATTCATTGAATAAGCGTGTGCATCGAGTTTCTTTTTATTAAACTGAGATGTAACTAAAATTTCGAGAACTTTATCAAATTTATCTTTTGATTTTTTTTGAAAAGCGTCATGGCTCATTTCAAGTTCGAGCTTAAAATTTTTACTTTGTAATGTAGCAATTTTTGCATTTGATTTAAAGTCAAAGTTACATTGAGTTAAATTACTATCCGTTCCATAAATTGTTTGAAGCATTTGGTTAACGGATTCACTAAATGAATCGGAATCTTTGTGATTAAGTTTGCTATAAATATTATTGATACGCGACATTCTACTAACATTGTCTGAGGCATAAGCGTAAGCTTGGTCATGATTTGAAAAGTTCGAAATATCATCATGAGCAGTAATAACAACGGTATCGTTCACATATTTATTGAAAGAATGAATTAAATTTTTATTAAAAAATTTAGAAAAATGGGTTGAATATTGTTCTTGAATAGAAGAAGAAGAGCTTTTACTCCAAGAAGGAATGATAAAAGTATAATTGCTATCCATCCTACTTAAATGATAGGCGTCATTTATGATTTCGCAAGAAATATTCGTAATTTTAGAGTTTTTTCCTAAATCAGAAAGTGAATTATACTCTTTAATTTTATTATTTATGTGGCTTATTTTATCGTATTCCTTATGAAAATTTATAAGAGAATCCGTTAAACCAACCCCAAGGGCTACGGTTGTGATTCCAGCAACACCTGCTCCCGCAACAATTACATTTTGATACTTATTAAAACGATTGTTATTTAATCTAATATTTTCAAATTGCGATTCTGAAATTTCTTTTAAAAGAGACTCAATATTGATCATGGAAGGATGATCTAAATGATAAAAGAACATACCAGCGGAACAAAGATTAATTTTATATTTTTCAAGGTTTTTTTCAATTTCATAGTTATAGTTTTTATGACAATTGCTAACCCCATTTTTTAAGGAAGAAACAATTCCAATATATTTTCTAATTTCATTTGAATCTAAATTTTGTTGAACAACATTAAATTTTTTAAAATCGAGAAGTCTTTTATAATTTTCAATAAATTTATCTGAACTTTGCTGAGTAATATTAGAATTTTCAAAATGAAAAGGGTACTCACAAAATCCTACTATTTTTGTATTGTCTTTAATTTTAAAATCTGAAATAATTTCAGAATAGTTTCCTTTAATTGGTAATTCTAATAATGAATAATAAGGAATTTCAGCTTTATAAATTCCATTTAACTCTGAAAGTACAAAATAGTCACGAAAAACAATGGCATTTAGTTCATCTGGATTATTTTTATTATTGGAAATATCTTCATTATCTTTGAAAGAAAGAATTCCTTTAAATAAATAAAAATCATTATTTTTTCTGATTCTCTTTAAAATTCGAATGAAACGTCTTTTAAGAGCTTGCATTTCGGGATTACGCTCTTGATTGAGGACTTCTGTGTTTAAGATGATATAACTCGTATTATTTACAAAAATTGCAGAAAATAAAGATTCTTTTGGAAAATTGTAAATTTTATTTGTTTCAGGATTTAGTTTTTCTATTATTTTAGTTGTATTTTCATCTAAAATGAAAAAGTATTTTTTATATTTAAAATCTTTTTTAATGGATTGAAAATAAAAATAATCCAAAAAATAATTTTTTAGTGCAGGTTTTCTTAAAAATTTAAACTCTCGTTTTTTTAAGAAAATAATTTTTCTTGCAATATAAAATATACTGTAAAGAAATAAAATTATTAAGACAATTTTAATCATAAATTAAATTACCACTTGATTAGTTAAGTTTAAGCATAATATGCCAGTATATTTCACCAATTAAAAAAGAAACAACAATTGCAATAAAAATATATTTTATTGTTAAATAAATTGATTCTTTTTTTATAAAATTCTCATATTTATTTCTTGTCACTAAATAAGAGGGTTTTTCGAATTCTTTGCCAATACTTGTGGAATCTGAAAATATTTCTCTTAGTTTCTCTGTTAGCTCTTCATATTTTTCAGTAAAATCGAGTTCACGGTATTTTCCTTTGAAACCAAGTTTCAACAATGTATAATAAATTTTTGCAAGTTCAGCGTCTTTTGTATTCTTATCTTGTATTAATTTTTCGATCGTATTAAAAATCAGATCTCCACCTGCTTGCGAAGTATAAAGAGCTTTTTCAATAGAATCTAATCGCCAAAACTGTCTTCCATTCCAATTTAAACAGATAAAAGTTTCGTCAAAAAAGCATATTATTGTGAAGATAATCTCATCAATTATTTTTATATCAGATGATCTTCTGTTTTGTTTCAAATATTTTTGTTGATTTTTAAAATATACAATTAAATCATTTTTTAAATTTTTAACCTTTTCTTCACAATCTATTGAATTGAATAAATCCGTATTGACGGCATCATATATATGTTCATTTAATTTTGATATAGATTCATCTATAAATTTATTTATATCAGAAAAAATATCATTAATTACTAAGTTTGAATTTATCATGATACTTTCTCTTGATATAAGTAAATTTCTTCTGGTTCAAACATATTGAGCATTGAATTTGATTGCGTAACTATGATTACATTATCAATTTTATTTTCAATTACTTTTGTTTGAATGTTAAACGTTATGAAATCTTTTTTAACAATAATATCTGGGTTTAAAAACTCTTGTTTTCTTTCAAAACCAATAGCTCTTTTTTCTAAATTAAATTCCATATCTGTTTTTTCGCAAATAAGAGCTGTTTTAAGCCATTCCAATATTTCTTCATCTTTTGTATTTGCTTGTTTTTTTATTGAAATTTTTATGAATTCAGGAAGCTTATTATTTAAATTAATAAAGAAAATGTTATCTTTTTTATTAAAACGATAAGTTCTATATTTTTCAGAAATTTCTTGCTCTAATGAGTTTTGAATTTTTGAAATAATATTATCAAAAATATATTTGATATTTGTATGATCATATATGGTATTTTCCATATTCTCAAAAATTTGATTGATTGAGCTTATTAGCGATAAAGCAACACAACATTCTTTATAAAAAATTTCGGGTGTAGTTGATTTTAATTGCATGATAGATTCAATATTTGAGATCGCATGTTTTAAATTGATATTTAATTGAGTTTTTTCAATATAGCTTAAAAAGTTTTCCGTATTTTTAATGAAATCTATATCTTGATTTAAAATTTCAAGTTTATTTCTCATAAATTCAATTAAACTTAGAGAAATTTGATATAATTTATCGCTTGATTTTATGGAAAGACTTGGTGGAATATATTCTAAAAAATGAATGACGCCATCATCAATTTTAATTTTTCCTAAAGGTAAAAAGGCACAATTTACGGGAGGATGAGTATCCATATGCAAAAATATGTTTTCGTCTAAAGTAATAAATTGTTTTTCTTCATTTTCCCAATCATTAAGACTTTGTGTCTTAGAGGATTTATAGCGAGAGTCCTGTTCCCCAAAAACAAAATTCTTTGGTGAACACTCTGGAATAGAAAGAAAAATATAGGTTTCTTCAATAGGATTATTTTTATACTGATTTAAATCTATTTTAAGTTCAAACTCATTTTCAAAATTTTTGCAAAATAGAGTTCCATCAGAAAAAATACACTCAATTTCTTTAATTTTAAAAATATTATATTGTAATTCGTCTTCTTCTATTTTAATTTTATGAATTCCATAAAAGTTTGGATTTTCAATTAAAAAACGTTGTTTATTTATTATGTCAATTCTTTGAAATTCATAATATAATACCGATGGATGAAGAACATTTCCTTCTTTCCAATTCACTGCTTTTGGTATTATTGAAAATCCAAGATCTTTTTGTATCATTAGATATTACCTTTAATTAAAAATTTCCAATAAATAGATGAAACATATATTCAACATTATTGTCTGCTACTTTTTGTGAAGCTTTAAAAATATAACGATATTGAATACCCAATTCGAGTGTGACATATTTCCATAAATTTATTTCAGCAGAAATAGCGGGGCTAAAATAGTCAAAGTTGTTTATTAATTTAAATTCTTCATTCTCTATTTCAAAATAAGCTCTTCCAAAAGTTGCCCTTAACTTTGGATGTATAAAATATTCTCCAAAAAAGGAATAACCAATTCCAGCATTGAATGAGCTATAATGATTCATAATTACGGATTCAGTTGTTTCTTCAATTTGATATTCAATATTTGTTTTTGTAACTGAATATTGTATGCCAGAAAAAATTGAAAAAGAGTTATTTAGTATTATACCAAGCTGTGTCGACAATAGAGGTGTATATTTATTTCCAAATTTAGATAGATAAAGGCCTTGATCTAAATAATATCCTACATTCTTATCAAAATCTTGATATGAATTTACATTTATAACATTTTGCCTAATATCAGCAGGATATGCTGTATCAATTTCATGAGTTTCAATTTCAATTGCATTTAAACTTAAAGGTAACAATGCAATTATAGAGAATAATATTTTTCCTTTAAGCATTGTCATCTTCCTTAATTGTTGCTTCGAGTTCATTCGATTTTGGATCAATTTCTTTGACTTCAATCTTTAATTTATCAAATAACATTCTAATGTTACTTTCTGAGTTTACTTTTATAGGAAAGGCATTTTCTTGTGAGCTATAACGATTAAATATGTAAATATATTTACAATTTTTTGGAATATTTACTGTGACCATTTTTTTAGATTCGGTTGGTATAATATATGTCTTGTAAACCTTAACATATTGATCCTCCCCTAAGAAAGTAGACACCCAGATCCGAAAAAAACTTATAGGAAAGAGGTGTTGAAATGGTGTTAACCAAAAGAAGGTATACAAGCGAATTCAAGCAAGGGGCGATTGAGCTTAC
>NZ_JBIPMD010000117.1:0-9830 GCF_044369315.1 Silvanigrella sp. | reverse complement strand
AGGTTAGTGCCAATTTCTTTGTGACTGATACCAAAATCTATGAGAAATGACAGAAAGGAGCAACGGAACTTGAATCGGTTGGTCTCAATGACTGTGGGAATAGTCCAATTGTCTTTGGGAACTGACATCCTCCTATTTATTTATCTGCAAACTATACCTTTGAAGATTTAGGAGAAAAAAGAGAATATGATTATTCCAGAAGTGGAAATCCAACAAGATCTGTACTTGCAAATACTTTAAGTGATATTGAAGGAGGAAGTGGTTCCGTTGTTACTTCATCTGGCTTATCTGCAGTAAATCTTCTTCTTCAATTGCTAAAACCAGGAGACCTTGTCATAGCACCCCATGATTGTTATGGAGGAACTTGGCGAATATTAAATGCTTTATCTCAAAAAGAACATTTAAGAGTATTATTTTTAGATTTAAATCAAACCGAAGAATTGGAGTCTGCATTAAAATTAAAACCAAAACAAGTTTGGATAGAAACGCCAAGTAACCCTCTTTTAAGAATTGTTGATATCGAAAAAATTTGCGCACTTGCCCATAATGTAAATGCTCAAGTAATAACAGACAATACCTTTTTATCTCCCTTATTACAAAATCCAATTTCTTTAGGTTCTGATTATGTTTTGCATTCAACAACAAAATATATAAATGGACATAGTGATATTATTGGAGGTTGTGTCATAGCAAATTCAAAAGAAAAAGCAGATGAATTATTGTGGTGGGCGAATGCAACCGGTGTAACAGGTTCTGCTTTTGATAGTTGGTTAACACTGCGCGGCTTAAGAACTCTTGAAATAAGATTAACGAAACAACAAGAAAATGCTATTCGTATTGCTGAATATTTAAATACCCAAAAGGAAGTAACAAAAATATATTACCCTGGATTAACAAACCATGAAAATCATATTATTGCTAAAAAACAGCAAAAAGGGTTTGGAGCTATGTTGAGTTTTGAATTAAATTTAGATTTTGAAAAAATGAAAACTTTTATTTCTAAATTAAATCACTTTTCACTTGCAGAATCTTTAGGAGGAGTAGAAAGCTTAATAGCACACCCTTATAGCATGACTCATGCTTCTATGTCGTCTGAGGCTAAAAACATCGCAGGAATATCAGAAGGATTAATACGTCTATCAATAGGTATAGAAAACGCTGAAGATCTCATTTATGATATTGATAATGCCTTAAAATAAATTATTCTAATATTTGAAAATCAAATAACCCAACCGTGCCATCTTTATAAAATAATCTCACTTGCCATAAACCAGTCATAAAAAGCTGCATATTTTCAAGACTTAAACAGCCAAATCCAATTCCTTCAGAAGCTTGGCTTTGTAAATTTGAGGGTAGAAAGGCTTGATTTACCGTAGGGGGTTGGCTGCCATGACCCATATCAGGCATATATAAATCAACTTTATCCACATTTTTATATTGCTCAACACATAACAGGGCTTGTGCCATATTTTTAGAGTTTGGTTTTGTTTTAAATTGCAATGTTCCTAAATATTTTGATGGATTAGATGGATCTACATCCAATACCTTTCCTGAATTTTTTTCAATTGATGAGGTTTTCATTGTATATTCAAAATCCAATGGTTTTTGTTTGTTTTTTAAATATACTAAAACAATTCCAACAATTCCAATTAAAATCCCTAAAATTAATATAATTTTCGAAATTTTTGTCATTCGTTTCCTCCAAAAAGTCTTACACAAACCAACTTTCCCTAATTATCTAACTTTCAAATTGAAAAAAGGAAAGCAACAAAATAAATTTCACCGCAACAAATTACTGCACCCAATTGAAAAGAGCATTTTCCCACTTGGTAAAATTATTTAGGTAAGCTAAAAAGAACTAGGATTAAAATATCCTATTGTTATTTAAACAAAGTGTGGCTTTATAATGATATTTCTTGATTTACATAAAAAAATAAAAAAATACCTTTTAGGCAATCGTTTTCCTGATGAAAACAGAACAAAATTATTTTGGCTGATTCGCCTTCGCTGGTTAGCAATATTAGGTTTATTAATCACACTTTATTTAGAAATTAAATTAGAATGGATTGATAATTCCTTTATTGTTCTTTATATTGTTACCCTTATAAATCTTATCATATTAAATTTGTGTACTTATTATATAACTAAAAAAATTGTAAATATTTCATTAAATATTGTATTTTTTCAGCTTATTTGTGATTTAAGTGCAATTACATTTTTATTTGTAATTACAGGAGGAGTTTGGAATCCTTTTGTACAAATCATTTTTCTTAATATTATTTTAGGTTCTATTTTATTAAAAGGATTTTCGGCACTTTTATTTTTTATATACGCTATTTTATGTGTCTTGTTTTTACATTATCCTACATTCACACCACCGGCATTTTCTATTTATCCCATGAACACACGGTTCCTATTACCAGCCCAACTCATTGTAAGTAGCCTTTTATTTTTAATAACTCATTGGCTTTCTTATTCCCTTAGTTCTCAAAAAAAATATTCGGAAAAACTTTTAGAAGAAAACAATCGCATAGATAAATTAAGAGCACTTGGAGCTATTTCAGCGGGTTTTTCCCATGAATTTGCAACACCTTTAAATACAATAAAACTAAGATCTTCACGACTCATAAGAAAAAATAATTTAGAAGAAAATGATGACATTAAAGTTATTTTGAAAGCAATTTTACAATGTGAAAATGCAATTAAACAAATGCATACAAAAACCTTATCAGAGAGTGAAACAAACTTTGAGGTTGTAAATATTTCAGAAATTGTAAACAAAATTATTTTAAGTTGGTCTTCTAAAGAAAAATTGGTACATTATAATTTAAATACAAATGTGAAAAAAATAAACTGTTACATTCCTATTCTTGCTTTTACAAAAGCATTTATAGATTTATTAGACAATGCAGAACAAGCAAGTAAAAGTTCAGAATCAAATAACAATATATTTATTACGGTTGAATTATTCGAAAAAGATAATTTTATTCATTTAATTGTAAAAGACAATGGAATAGGTTGGCCCGAAATTGTTAAAAAATATGCTGGAAAACCTTTTGTAACTACGAAAGAAAATGGAGTCGGTCTTGGTTTATATAATGGATTTACATTTGCTTCTGCCGTTGGAGGTAAATTCATTTTATCGGACAATTATAATGGAGGGGGGGCATGCGCTCAATTTCAAATTCCTATCTATATAGAGGGAGTATAATATGACAAAAAAGAAATTTTTAATAATTGAAGATAATGAGGATTTTCGTTCCTCATTAGCACTTGAGTTTGAAGATAAAGGTTTTGAAGTTATCCCCATTGAATCTATCAACCAAATACCAAAAACAAATATAGATTATGCTATCGTTGATTTAAGATTAAAAAATGATAACGGCATAAAATGTGTTGAACAAATACAACAAAACTCTCCAAATTGCCGCATTGTTATGCTAACAGGATATCCAAGTTTAGCAACTGCTGTTAAGGCAATTAAAAAAGGTGCCATTAATTATCTTGCAAAGCCTGCTAATATGCAACAATTAGAAAAAGCATTATTTGAAGAAGAGTTTATAGAAACAGAAAATAAAAAAAATACAAATGCCACATTTATACCTCTAGCCCCTAGCCTTGCAAGGCATGAAAGAGAGTATATAGAATATATTCTATCCGAATGTAATGGAAATATTACTTCTGCAGCAAAAAGACTTGGACTTCATAGACAAAGTTTACAAAGAAAATTAAAAAAATATCCACCTAAAAGTTAAAGCACAATTATAACTTTTTAAAACAAGAATATAATTTTAATTTAATTTTATGAAATTCATCTATATTAGCATACACAATGATACTTTTTTGATTATTTTGATCATCAAAATAAGAATACTCTTTTAACTTATTATTATTTTTATCATTAAAAGAAAATTCAAGTTCCTCTTTTTTGGGGCTTAAAATATGCGGTGAGCAAGAATGATAATCGTAGTAAATAATACCATTTATAATTATTTTACACTCTTTTTTATTAGAATATTTAGATGACATCAGAAAATTATTAGTTACTTGATTGGATTCGACAAAAGAATCATTACAATACACAGATGTCGATAAAATAAAATCTTGATTCTCATTTACCCTAATTTCATATTGAGTAGGAATATTTTGTTTTATGGAAGCATGACATAATCCTGCAGAAAATGAGGTAATTATTAAAATACGCCTCATAAATAATTTTTTCATAAATTTTCCAAAATTTTTAATATATAAAATAGAAATACATATTATAGGTAAATAATACTTTTATCCTCAACTCCTAAATAGATCTAAATTATAATAATGTCAAATTTATTCAAAAAATCAAAAGAAATGAATAAAAATAAGATTAAAGAAACAAATTTAAACTTATTTTTAATTAATTAAAATAATTTTATAATTTTACATATTCATTAATCATATTCGTGATAAGGCTTAAACAAGCTAAATGCAAGGGCAATAATGGATACAAATATAATAAAATAAGCTGGTGAAATAGTGGAACCTGTTTTTTCAATTAAAGAAGTTACTATTAATGGAGTTAAACCGCCAAAAATAGCAAAAGCTAAATTATAGCTAAATGAAGCGCCAGAATATCTTATTTTGGCGGGAAATGATTGGATTAGTAAATACATAGAAGAGGCTGTAGCCGCTGAAGTTGCAATGGTTGCTAATAAATAACATAAATAAATGGGTAAAAAGTTATTTTGAGAAAAATTTAAAAAGACAGGATAAGAAAATAAAATAAATAAGATACAAGAAAAATTTAAAACTTTTTTGGGACCAATTTTATCGCAAACAACTCCAAAACAGAGGGTTAAAATAGAATAGAATAAAACTGCTATTGAATTTATTCTTAAAATATCTTCAGATTTAAAGAAAAAATATGCTTTTAAATAATTAGGCAAATATAATAAAAATAAAGAAACAGCCACAGCAACAACCCAAAGTCCTGTTGTTGTTTGTATAATAGTTAATTTATGTGATTGAAATACTTCTTTTAATGGAATTTTTACAACTTCATTTTTCATTCTTTTAAATACAGGGGTTTCATTTAAAAATCCTCTTAAGTAAACAGCAATTAATCCCAAAACCCCACCAATTAAAAATAGAATTCTCCATCCCCATGAATTTAATGTTTCCTCATGCATAAATTTTGTTAGAATATAACCAACGGATGATCCTAAAAATGTTCCAAAGGTAACACCACAAAACAGAGCACCACAAGCAAGTCCTCTGTTTGTTTTTTGCGCATGTTCATAAATAAAGGTTAAAGAACAAGGTATTTCTCCACCAAGAGCAAGTCCTTGTATAAATCGACATAAAACCAGTAAAATAGGAGCGAAAATACCAATTTGAGCATATGTTGGAAGACAACCAATAATAAAAGTAGGCAATGCCATTAAAAAAACCGTTAATGCAAAAGAGTTTTTCCTTCCTTTTTTATCCCCAAAATGGCTAAAAAGAATACCACCCAATAATCGAGCAAAATACCCGCAAGCAAAAACAGAATAAGATAAAATTAAACTCGTAATTGGTGAATTCGTTTGAAAAAAAAGATTTGACATAATAGATGCAAAATATACGTAAACTACAAAATCATAAAATTCTAACGATCCTCCAATTGCAGATATAGAAAATATTTTAATTTCTTTACGCGTTAATTTTTTATTTTCTACTTGAAAAATTTCTTCTGCTTTAAGTGGTAAGCTCAATGTTAATTCACTCCAAAATAAAAGTTAATTCAATTCAGAGTGAAAATAACATTAAGAAAAAAAGGGGACAAGTTTATTCGTTATTATTTCACTATTTCTTCAAGGCTACCAGGGATATTTTCAAATTCATCCGCTTCTTCAACCAACATTCTATTTCTTGCATCTAATGGTTCTCTTAATAGAATTCTTTGTAACCGTTTTGCTTCCGAGGCAATGGCAGGATCAAAATCGACAAGACGTCCACAACTTTGCAAAAAGGTTGAAAATCGAAATAAAACATTCATACAGTCGCCTGCTGAAAAATATTTAGAAGAATGCTCTTCAACAAGATCATCCCAAGAAGTTTTTGGGTTTAACCATTGTTTAATGATAGAAGCAGCTCCTAAATTAAATTCCCTGAATACAATTATATTTTCTTGAATTTCTTCCCATTTTTTAGGTTTAATTTCATCATATAACTCTGGAAATAAATTATTTGGATAATATTTTTCTATTAAAGTAGGAATATTTAAATCATTTAAAAATTCCATATCTGCATAGGTACTTGGAATTTCTTTAAAATGAGCTGCTCCAAAAGCAGACATTGCTTGTAAATAATCAATAAAAGTATCTTTATTTAAATGGCCTTGAGCCAACCAATTCGCAATAATAAGACCGCCAGCTTGAGGAAAATGCCTTGCTAAATTTCCCATTTGCGAAGGAACAGATCCATCTAGGGCACCTACTTCTTGCAAATGATTTATAATTTTATTTAGCATACTATGACTTGCTGTTTGCATCATAGAATGACATGGGGATTTCGCAGGACAATGATTACATGCAATTCCAGAACGTTTTTTTCCCTTTTGAAATTGTTTATATGTATTAGGAATATCTTGACATGCGATACTATCAATTCCCATTTTTTGATATAAAGTTGCAGATAAAAGATCATGATCAGCAACAAAAACTTGAGAAGAATCACGGGATCTCATAAAAAATGATTTTTGATAAAACATAGATAAATAAGCAATACTTTGGTGTTGCCCTAAAATTCCAATTACAGTTGTAGGATCAAACTTTAAAGAACTTTTACAAGGTTCGCGATCTTTTGGTTTTTGAGATGCATAACGTCCTGCGTTTAACCAAAGAGAAAAACCTTGTTTGTCATGACCACGTCTTCCTGCTCTGCCAAGCATTTGCATAATTTCAGTATTGGAATAAATGGTTTCTCCACCTTCACTTGGTCTGGATTCATCGGAAACAAATGCACTTCTTACGGCAAAATTCACTCCCAAACTGATTCCCATTGTTCCACAACAAACTCTTAACAATCCTTCTTTTAGCAAGGTTTCAATCGCAACGCGGCCTGGAGGAATCATCCCACTATGATGATAAGCAATACCATAACGTGTTACCAATTTTTGTAATTCAGGTGGAACATATTCATACCCAGAAAGAGTTTTTAATCGTTCTCTTAATTTATCAGCTTCTGGTCCTTCAAAATCTTTTTTAAAGTTTTTAGCAAAACTTAATGCAATGCCTTCTACATCACCTCTTCGACCTGCATAAATTACAATAGGCCCCATATTTAATTCGAGAGCTGATGAAATAGGTAGAATAAAAGAATTATAAACATCTTTTCCACGAAAGCGTCTATTTTCTTTTCTTTGAATACGACAAATTTTAGCTAATTGGACTTCTTCATCTGGTTTTAATTTTAAATCTTCAGCAAAAATCCATCCATATTTCGTATAAACCATATGAACTAAAGGAACAGGTCTTTTTGTTACTTTAACAACAACTGTTTCTTTGCCTGTTAAACTTTTAATCCAAGAAGCAAACTCTTCACTATTGGGAACACTTGCTGATAATAAAACAAGTTGACTATCTTTTGGTGTTAATATTAAAGATTCTTCCCAAGCACTGCCACGGCTCTCGTCTTGTAAAAAATGATATTCATCATATACAACAACACGGCGACTCATATTAGGTTCAATACCTAACAGGCTGTTACGATAGGTTTCTAAAGTAGCAAGCATAATTGGAGCATTTAAATTTTCTTTAAAGTCTCCTGTATTAATACCAACAGCATCTCTTCCGTATTTTTCGCTAAATTCACGATATTTATCGTTACTTAAACTTTTTACGGGGCTTGTATAAATAAGTTTCCCGCCTTCTTTCATTCTATATTCAAGCAAGGCTTCTATAACTCGCGTTTTTCCTGCAGAAGTAGGTGCATCTACAATTACATGTTTCCCAGCAAGCAATGCTTGCAATGCATTATACTGCCATTCATCTAACAACAAGCCACCAGGTGTTCTTAAATGACTTATCTCTTGATCTATTTTTGATTCCTGATTTACATTAACAGTTTTATTTTGATTCGTTAAACTTTCTTTATATTTTGCTAAGGCAAAACCTCTTGAAGGGATTTCTTTCGGTTTTTCAATTTTTTTATGATTTGAAACTTCTTCTTTTGGAGTTTCAATTGCTTCTTTTTTGTTACGTAAATAGGATTTTGTTGGCTGAAATTTTTGTGATGATGTGGAATTCAAATGATCTTTATGTTTTGAATTATTTTCACCATGGTGAGTTGTTGCCACACCTAAATCAATGGCACTAACGGATCCACTTACAAGTGAATTTATTTTTTTTCTAGCTTCATTCGCTAATTTTTGAAGCGTTTCTGCACCGATTTTTTGTTCTAAAAAGTTGTCAAATGCAATATGGTTTTCTTTTGGAGACTTGTTCTCGCCATGATTTTTACGAAATTTATTTTGAGGGTGAAATCGATTTGATGTTGAGGGATTGTTATCTCTATTTTTCTTTTGATTTCCTTGAAAGGATTTTTCTTTAGAGCCGCGATTTGGTTTTTTACCTTCTTTAACATTATTTATATTTTCCATACGCTCCTTAAAAGAATGATTTTTTTTTTGCAAAATTTCCTCCAAAACACACAATACCTGTATACCAGAATACCGATTCTTACCCTAAATTCGTCAGTGGGTGAATATACAGTGAATGGTATAAGATATCTAGTCTTATAATATCATAAGAATTATTAAAAAATTTAGGATAACATTTATTTTTTTTATATTTTAATTTAAAGAAAATAGTGATGATAAATTATAATCAGAGTAAATATGATTTTAAGTCAACTATGGAATTGTAAAAAAGGATTTAAATGAAAATTCAAATAAATCCTTTCTATAATTTTTTTAGAGGCTGTAAGAAGCTGTTAAATTAGCGGAAACTTCATTAAGGGACCAATTAGAAGATTCACTCCCAATATCTACAGCATTTACTTTTAGTTTTAGATCATTCTTATAAGAATGTCTGTTGTATGTTAAGCCCGCACCAATGCTAAAGTTTTGCGCTACTTCGTAGGTACCAATCACACTTGCACCATAAATAAAATGATTTTTTACAGTTGAATCTATTTCTAAGTTAACATTTGGATCTAGATTTTGACTTAATTTATAATTTAAATCATTATAAACACCATAACCAAAATTTCCTAAAGTAAAAATAGCAAATTTTTCTGTTGGTTTAAATTTAAAACCAGCATTCGCCATTAATGCCAAAGTTGAAAAAGTACCTTCTGTTTTTAAGCTTTCATCTTTATCACTTTCCCCAGTTAAACGAGAATAATTAATACCACCACCTACAACTGGTGAGCCAATACTGGTTTCAAAAAGTGAGTATAAAGCGGATGCATTCACATTAAAACCAGTCATGCTGGAATCTTTAGAATTAATTTTATTATCGTCACGATTCATTTCTGAATATCTTGAAAAACCAACACCACCAAGAATGTCTAAATTTAGTTTAGAAGAAGCAGTGTCTTTATTGCTTTCTTGAGCAAAAGCCATTTGAGAAGCAACAAGAGAACCTATTAAATAAACTGATTTTCTAATTAACATTTATATCTCCTAAGATAATTTATAAAAAACTTCTCTAATAAATAAAGAAGTATTCTTGAATTATAGGAATGATCTTCCCCCAATTTTATAGACACAATTAACCGACCTTTTTCATTGGTCTAGTTATTTCAAATATAACTGGAGACAGATATCCATTCGACGAATGCTTTCTAACACGATTGTAGTAAACTTC
>NZ_JBIPMD010000325.1:0-2951 GCF_044369315.1 Silvanigrella sp. | reverse complement strand
AATTAAAAAAGCGATAGCGCTATATCAAAACACCGATTATATTATTGAATTAGCAAGAAATCATCTTGAATTACAAAAATATGATGAAGCATTAGAACAAATAAATCATATTCTTACCATAGATCCAAATCATACTATTGCAATAAATTTAAAATCACAGTGCATGCAATCAAAAGAAAACTTTATTACGAATCCAATCTCTGGTAAAGACATGGAAAGTAAATTATTAGCTTAAAAAGTTAATAATATTTTCTGTTTTTATCTTGGAAAGAAATCGATATATGAAGTTATTTTTTGTATTAGTATGTGCTTTATTATTTCCTATTTTCTCATCTTCTAAAGAGTTATGTATTAAAAATGATAAAGGAATTTTTTGTGGAGTTGAAGTTACTGTCGAAGAAAAAAATATAAATAGACGAGAAAATAAAAGAGAATGTGTCGAGTTTAAAGGCAGTAAAATTTGCGGATATGATTGTAAAAAAACAATATTTGGAGCTGACTGTAAAAGAGAAAAAGACGAAAAATGTATTGAAAATATAAATGGAGTGATATGCGGTTATAATTGCAAAGAAAGTATTACAGCATCTGGCTGTGCCTCGAAGCCATTTTATGAATGTGTTATTCGATTTGGAGAAGTTAAATGTGGAACGGATTGTAAATCAAAATATGGAAATTTAGAATGCGAAGAAGATGATCCAAATGCAAAGTATATTAGGTAGTCCTTATTTTATTTTAAATTTCTGAATAATGTTTTGAAAATAAATCGGTTTGTTCTTGGTCGGGTTGAATTTCAATTATTCTAGATTTTTTGGAAGTTAGAATATTTTTGCTATTTCTATGCAATTCATACGTTAGTCGCCAAAACTTTGCTAAATATTTGAAATCAAAATCATGGTTATTTTGGCATAAAGTTGAGGCATCTCCTTTTAATACCTTATTAAATATTTTTCCGCCTTTATTATTTATGATAACAATGTTCGCAATTAAATTGGGTCGTTGATTTAACATCCATAAACCTGCCATGTCATATAGTGTTGTTAAATCCCCAAATATTCCCCAATTTTCGGAAGAAAATTCTTCTGCAAAACCGAGAAAAGATGAAATTTGACCATCAATTCCATTTAAACCACGAGAAGCATTTATTTTAAAGTTTTTATTTTCGTGTGTTGCAGATAAATCCCAGTTCCGAATAGGTAAACTATTTCCTAAAAAAACTCGAGAATTTATTTCTATTTTTTGCGATAAGTGATAAAAAGCAGATTCCTCAGCTTCTGGATAAAGATCAAATAATTCATTTAATTTCAAATAACATTTTTTATCTAATTCCAAAAATAAATTCATTTTGTTGTCATAATGTGAGTATTTTTTTATTTTTATGTTTGAAAGAAATAACTCAACAGAAGTATTTATACTTTCTGAGTTTGGCATACCTGGAAAACTACTATTTGAAATGGATAAAACATTTATATTTTTATAAGTCTCATCTAAATCTCTCCATATTCTGTGTGTTGGAGTGCCACCAATCTTTAAAATAGAATCAATTTTAAAGTCAGATTTTTTTGAATTTTCCCATATTTTATCAGCACAATTTATTTTTAAATGATTGAATTCTTGAATTTCTCTTATATTTGAAATAGATTCTAAGTATACTGGTGCATTTAAATTTTTTATAAATTGAATAATTCCTGTATAATTATTCTCATTTAATTGTGAAATAATTACAATTAAATTATTACTCTGTGAAATGAAATTTTCTAATTTATTTTTGTCTTGATTCAATAATTTTTGATTTGTATTCCACAATTTTTTATTTTTTTCATAACGAATTAAGTGAATTTCTTTTAGATCACCGCTTTGTAAAGGAATATCAAAACAGATATTAAAATGTATTGGCTTATTATTTGGAACATTTGATAAATCAAATGGTTGCCCTGGGGAAAGATCAAAACAGGCGCTGACATAAATTCCAAAAATATCTTTTTGTTCTGCACTCTGAGGAGAACCTGTACTTCGATAAGATTTAGGTCTGTCAGCCGTAATTAAAATTAAAGGCAAATTGGAATAATAAGCTTCCATTACAGCTGGAAGAAGTTCTCCTACTGCTGTTCCCGAAGTCGTTATAATGGCAACTGGTTTTTTTAAAGATTTTATTCTACCTAAAGCATAAAAGGCAGCAGATCTTTCTTCAAAGTGATTAAATACTACTTTATGATTGCTTTTTATATTACAAACAGTTTCTATTAAAGGAATATCTCGTGCACCAGCGCAAACGTAAAATTCTTCAACCCCCCATTCTAGAAGATTGCAAATTATTTCTCTTGAATATTCTCTATTCATTTGATTTTCCCTAAAAATTTAGACAAGGGAATGAACCCCACCAAACTCCCATAACATAGTTTTGAGATGGTGGCATAGAGCAAAATTATTTTTTAAAACTCCTTTATTATAGCTTTAAATAGCTCTTTTATGTCTTCTTTTTTTGTAAGAGTCGTCTTTTTAGATTTTGCAAAAATAAAGTTAGTGATTAAAGAAGATAGTTGCGGGTTAAAATCATAAACATTTTTATAAGCCATATCCCATTCATTAAAAATACGTTTATCCTCTTTTTGTTCATATAATATTTTAACTTTACCATGTCTTGAGTCATTTTGAATTTTTTTATATAACATTTGTACGTTTGATTTATCTCCTTCTAAAAACTGTAAAAAGAATCCTGCATTATAAATTAATAGGCCAGTTATATTTAATGCTTTATTGTTCAATCTAGATTTTTGTAATAATTCATCTAAACGAAACATAGAAAAAGTTTCTGAACTTTGGCTTAAGTATAAGAGTTGATAAATTTTAGACATAAATATTGCCTCTAAAAATAATTTATAAATTTTCTTTTATACTTTCTGCTATGGACCCCATTTGAGTTGACACATGATTAATGTGAATTTTGATACTGT
>NZ_JBIPMD010000361.1:0-2988 GCF_044369315.1 Silvanigrella sp. | reverse complement strand
TGTCAGTTCCCAAAGACAATTGGACTATTCCCACAGTCATTGAGACCAACCGATTCAAGTTCCGTTGCTCCTTTCTGTCATTTCTCATAGATTTTGGTATCAGTCACAAAGAAATTGGCACTAACCTGTTACCGCTCCCCGCTTCTGTTGTCCGCGATGTCCGGTGACATCCATACTCACACATTTACACTCTATCGGAACCAACTAACGTTCACCTTTCGGTTTTGGCTCTTTGGATTCGCTGCCTATACTTAAATCTTATTGTTGCCTTCAAGCTTCCAAGACTCGCTACATAATGAAACTAACTTCTCCTTTTATGACAGGACTTTCTTCTGCAAAATATGCGCAGCTTTGCTTGGCGCACCATGTATTCATGTAAAAAGCGCACTAGCCACATTTTTAAAAAATATAATTAAATTTTTCTTAATAATGTCAGTTTAGGCCTATAGAGTTTATTTAAAATGTGTCAATGAATGAGAAAAGTAAGTCTAAATTGACCGAAAAATCAAGTATTTATATCATCAAGAATGGGTATACTTCAAATTGACGTATTAAAACTCATCCGCAACTGTAGAATTGTTATTTATCCCCATTAATAGTATAAATAATATTATTTACAATTTCATTAATATTTTCACCCTCTTGAAGTAACAAATTACATGATTCTGCATTTTTGGTTATAGAAATTAAATTCTTTTGAACTGCATTATTTATTCCTTCGACTGCTGCAACTATTTGATTTATTCCAACTTTTTGTTCATTAGTTGCTTCATCAATTTGTTCAATTGATGAAGAAATATTATCTATATTATTTGCTACTTCTAAAAATGATGTTTGAACTTTAGTAGTTACTTTTTTTCCTTCTTCAGTGTTTTCTTTTGACAATTCAAGAATTTTAGTTACTTGTTCTTGACTTTTATTTATAAGTTGCTGTATTTCATTTGCGGATTTACCACTAATCTTAGCTAAGTTTCCAACTTCTTCGGCAACAACAGCAAAACCTTTTCCATATTCCCCAGCTCTAGCTGACTCTATCGATGCGTTTAGAGAAAGTAATTCCGTTTTACTGACAATATCATTTATCAAAGATGCCTTTGATTCAATTTCGTTAATAATTAATGATATGTTCTGCAAATCATTATTGGAAGATTGAATAACATTCATTGCTTTAACGAGCTCATCGATTGTAATTTTACTATCGTCTGTACTTTTAGAAGTAGCTTCTGATAATTTTTTAGAAATATTACTACTTTCATTTGTCTTGTTTAGCATACTGCTAATTTCATTAATAGATGCTGATGTTTCGATAATATTTGAAGCTTGTTCTGTTGTTAGATCTTTTAAAGAAGAAGAAGAAATACTAATATCTTTTGAAATTTCAAAAATATTTTTTGATTTTAATTTTAATTGAGAAATGATAGAGCTAAATTTTAATTTGAATTTATAAAGAACTAATAAAAATATAAAAGTGGAAATAAATATAAATAATAATGATAAAGATATCATTAAATTTGTAGAATTTTTATAATTATCTTTTATAATTTTTGTTTCATTATATATTTGATTTTGTAAAAATTTTTCTAAATCTTCCAATTTTTCTATTGATCTTAATCTTGTAGGTATACACAAATTTATTAACATATCTCTAGCTTCATCAAATCTATTTTCTTTTCTTAATGCTAATATTTGAAGAACTGCTGAGTACCATCCATTGAATTCATTCATATATTTTGATATATAAACTTTTTCTTCTGGTGAAGATATTAAATTAAGATTATTTATATTTATTTTAACTTTATCAACATCCTCTTCTATTAATTTATAATATTTTTTTCTTCTTTCATTATCATTATCAATCATAGTATCTCTAACAATAGCGTGTAAATTTACAGTTAAAAATGAAATTTCATTGGTTTTAATAATTTTAGAAACTGAATTAGATGTGATATTCTCTATTTTATTAAACATTTCACTATAATAATAAATTGAAATTGCTAGAACTAATATATTTGATATAATTAAAAAAGATAGTGAAAAAAATAACTTATAATAAATACTAGAATTTTTAAAATATGACATGAAATACACTCCATTAAAATATAAGAACATATTTTTTCATTCTTATATCTAAAGTTACAATAAAATTTATTTTATATAAAAATTTTATCGATGATTGTATAACAGTTTTATGACAATTGTCATTTACCAAAGACAATTGGAGTATTCCCAAAGTCATTGAGACTGGACAGTTTATTTTTGTTCCATGACATTAATTTCAGTGATTTCAGTTTTATTGAAATTTGGACAAAATCTTCGATAATTTCTGTCCAGACCATAGGACCATTTTTCCAATTCATTTTCATCATATCTAGTCATATCAATAATCATAAATTTATTTAAATACTGAGCATCTGAATGAACCCCAATTCCACCATCATAAAGTTTTCTCCAGAAGCAAATCGAATAAAAACATGGTCACGTTCACTGTGATCTGCCGTCATAACAAAACAAATATGAACTTTGTCACTAAAAGAGCGTTCCAATTTTCATAAAATAATTTAGCAAATACGCCGCACGGACCATAATTGATTCTTGGTATTTCATTAAAAAATCCATACTCATCATTAATTTCATTTTTTATTTGCTAAAGTATTTTTCGAGCCAAGTCGTTCAACATTAAAACAAACCCTTTCTAAAAAAGTACATATAAATAGCATTATATGTACTTTTTTCCTTAATTTTTGTACGTTATATGTACTTTCTTACGGAATGCTAACTTGGGGGGGGGGGGGGGGTAAAAGTGCATATAATGATCAAAAATTCGGAACTGACCTTTGAATCTTATTTTCCAGATTTTGAACTGGAACTTTTGAAAACCGATCGTTCTGTGCACACGGTCAAGAACTACCTTTGTGATTTGCATCTTTTTAAAGCGTGGGTTCATAAAATGTTTCCTGCTGCTAAAATTAACGAAATTGATGCTTTCAC
>NZ_JBIPMD010000116.1:0-9991 GCF_044369315.1 Silvanigrella sp. | reverse complement strand
CAAAAAATTAGGGTAGGCCGTCATTATCCAAGAATCTCTCACAAACCTCACAACAAATGGAGTAGGAGGGCTCGTATATCTTAGAACTCATAACCTTAACCGAATGCCATTGTTGGACATAAAACCGGTATTGGTAGTGAAATTTATCTTGTCAGAGGTTTTGCTTCTACAACTCTTATTTCTTTCACAGAATTTTTTCATTTTAAAATTGATTCTAAAACAGATACTTTTTATATAGATCCCGACGAGAATAATCTGCGGGAAAAGCATGTTTATAAAAAAACTGGATTTAATTTAGTGGGTGTTTTATTATGAACTAAGGTTTGTTTTCAGGACAAAAAACCTCTCTTATGATTAAAGGAATTTAAAATAAATTTTATGAATACTTTTATATATCAAAAACTTTGCACAGAATTTTATGATTTAAGCAAGCCCACACTTTCTAACGAAGAATTCGAATTTTATTACAAATATATCAAAAATTGCAAAGGAAAAATACTCGAGCCAATGTGTGGAACAGGATCGTTTCTTATTCCAATGCTAGAATCCGGATTTCAGATAGATGGCTTTGATTATAGCTCATTTATGTTGGAAGCTTTAAATGAAAAGATGATTGATAAGAAATTATCTGCCCATGTATGGCAAGGGAGTCTTCAAGAATTAGATCATAATGATGAGTACAAATTAGTTTTTATTCCTAGAGGTTCTTTTGGATTAATTAGTGCCATAAATGATATAGAAAAATCCCTAAGGAATATTTACAATTGTTTGCAGAAAAATGGTTTATTTATTTTTGAAATCGAAACAGTAAATGCGATACCAAAGGACTTTAATATTTGGGAAGATAGAATTGTTTATCGTTTAGATGGCCACAAAATTTTGCTCAAAAGTCTTGTACTTCCTCCTGAAAACAACATTTGTTCCTTTATTGGTAAGTATACTTTAATTAAACAAAATGAAATTCTTAAAACAGAAGAAGAGGTTTTAAGAATTAGATTTTATAATGTCGAAGATATAATTACTATGCTTAAAAATGCCGGATTTTTAAACTGTAAACTCATTAAAGCTTATGAGTATGGAATATTTCCAAATAAAAATGACGAGATTGTAGTTATTGAATGCGAAAAATTATAATAATATATTTTAAAAATATATTGATAAATTTATTTTGGAGTTTGTATTTTGATTAAAAACTTAAAAAATATTAATGACTTTGAATTTATTTCAGAGCTAAAAGAATTACCTAATCAAGGAGTTCTTTGGGAGATTATTGAAAATAATAAAACAGGAAAAGTGTTTGAACTGCCAGGAAATGCTTTTTTAATCATGGAAAACTGCAATGACCCATTTGTTTTTATCATAGGTAATTTAACAAATGAAGCAGTTAATGTCGCAATCACTCTGCTTAACGATCGTGAATTCCCAATGGTTTATTGCAATCCTCGGTATCATCCTTTATTTTTACGATCGGGATGGAATTTTCACCTACGAGCTGAATTACAATTAAATAAACTCACTCAACTTCAAACTTTAGATAATACTCTAAATATCAAACCAATAACAACGATCGATTTATTTGAAAAATGCTTTTGGTACAAAGAAAGATCTGAACTGTATGTATCAGACACGAATTTTTTAAAATCAGGCCAAGGTTATGCATTATGTATTGGTGATGACGTTATTAGCGAAGCATACGCTAGTATTGGTGGTGGTTATGCAGAAATAAGTGTTATAACTCATCCAGATTATCGTGGCAAAGGATATGCATCGCAAATTGTATTCCACTTAATCCAGAATGCTTTGATGTCAAAACAAATCCCAATATGGAGCTGTAATATAGATAATTGATCATCACTGAATACAGGTTTAAAGCTTGGATTTGAAGTGAAGCGTTATTATACATTAATTGTACCAAATTTCGGAAATATTGTTTGCCCTAATTTAATCAATTGGCTAAAAACCAATACATATCCGTAAGAAATTTTAATAGCTATGTTTATTCCTAATGTTAATTCACTTCTTATGACACTTGAATTTATATCTTCTAGGACAAAAGAAGCGTTACAGAAACGTAAAAAGGATGGAATGAACTCTCCCAGCTTCAAAATTAAAATTAGATGAGTACAGAGATGAAATTTCAAGATATCTATAAAAAGGAATTGGGAAACGTGATAAAGCAAGACTTATAAAAATGCCCACTATCTACTCTTTATTTATGGTTGAGTCGACGTCAAATTCACACAAAATGAGGCTCTCGGAAATTTTTTAACATGAAAGGTAAAAATCAAATGAGCAAAATATTAATTGTTTTTGGCGGTCTTCCTGGAACTGGTAAATCAACAATTTCTAAAAGGCTTATTGAAAAAGTTCCTGCTTGCTATTTGAGAATTGATGTTATTGAACAAGCCTTGAAAAGCGACAGTAGAATAGAAAATGACGTTGGAATTAATGGTTATATTGTTGCATATGAACTTGCTAGGGCAAATTTGAAATTAGGACAAAGTGTCATATCTGACAGCGTAAATCCTCTTTTTATTACACGCAATGCTTGGAGAAATATTGCAATTGAAACGAACTCTCCACTATTGGAAATAGAAGTTATTTGTACAAATAATGAAGAACATCGTAAAAGAATAGAAACTCGAGAGGCTGATATTCTAGGATTAAAGCTTCCAACTTGGGAACAAGTATTAAATAGAGAATACGAACCTTGGGATATAGAAAGACTTATAGTTGATACAGCTAAAGAAAATATTGAATCAATCTTACAAAAAATACAATTAGCAATTGACAAAATTAAAATTAAACCCAAATAAATGGCATTTTGTAAAGTGGTTCATCACAATGTCGATTTATAAATTACAATGTTTCTGATTAAATCGACCCTAGACTTACTCAAAACAAGGTCGCGGTAATTTCTGGGGTTTGCACTAACAACAACTTATTATAAATATTTATGTTAATATATAATGCTAAATATATGCATTCATATTTAGAAAATATAGGATTAAAATTTAGGTATATATTTTGTTAATTTAATAAAAAACTACATAATTAGATTATTTTGTTTTAAAGCCTGGATACGAACTTCTAGAGGGGGATGCGTTGAAAATATCTCAAGAAAGCTAGATTTATTTGAAATTTTAAATGCTGCTATAGATTTTGGTGTTTCTTCGCCTTCTGGTAAAGGATTTTCATAAGCCCTTTGTAATGCAGCAAGAGCTGAAATCATACTTGATTTTCCAGCTAATTGAGCGCCACCTAAATCCGCTTTAAATTCTCTCTTACGAGAAAACCAAGCTACAGCTATAGAACCTAAAATGCTTAATAAGATTTCAAGGACAGTCACAACAACAAAATTTACAAGTGGTCTGATATCTTCTTTTACAAATTGTGTCGTTGCAAAGGCAATAATTCTAGCAAAAAACATGACAAAAGCATTCACAACGCCCTGTACCAAAGTCATTGTTACCATATCACCATTTGCAATATGTGATATTTCATGGGCTAATACGCCATCTATTTCATGGCTATCCATTTTTTGTAATAAGCCTGTTGAAACCGCAACAAGGGATCTGCTTTTTGATGGCCCTGTTGCAAAAGCATTGAGATCTGGGCTTTCGTAAATGCCCACCTCTGGTGTATTTGGCAAACCTGCTTTTTGGGCAAGTTTTGCAACTCTATTATATAAATTTCTTTCTTCTGGAGTGCAGTTTTCTGGGTTAATAGCTGTGATTCCCATGGAAAATTTAGCAATCCAGCGAGAAATTGCTAAACTAATAAAAGCGCCGCCAAATCCCCAAATCAAACAAAAAATCATTAAGCTAATGTAATTTATGCCTTTAGCGCTCAAATAATGATTAACACCAAGCACAGTGGTAACAATTGTAATTGTTACCATTACTAAAATATTTACAAGTAAAAATAAAAATATTCTTTTTGCCATATCGATATTTCCTCCTCTATCGAACATAGATAAATTATACTATATAAAAGTACTATGTAAAAAGATTTAAATGCAAATTTAGATATTTTTAATTCTAATATAAAAGGTTTATATATGGTATATTCAGATACAACAAATTCAGGTGGCTCAGTGAAAAGAAAAAAAATTCGTATTCATGATCTCATTGAGAAAAAGAAAAATTCTGAAAAAATTTCGTCAATTACTTGTTATGATGCATCTTTTGCACGAATTATTGAAATGTCTAATATTGATTTTGTTCTCGTAGGAGATAGTTTAGGAAATGTAATTCAAGGAAAAAATTCTACTTTGGCAGTTACCTTAGAAGATGTTGCGTATCATGTTCGTTGTGTAAGACAAACTATTAAAACCCCACTTCTTGTAGGGGATATGCCTTTTATGACAGCAGGTATTAATAGACATGAAACAATGCATAATGCTGGACTTTTAATGAGATCTGGTGCTGAAGCTGTTAAGATAGAAGGGGCAACGCCAGAAATATGTGACCAAATTCACTTTCTTTCCAATAACGGAATTCCTGTAATGGGCCATATTGGACTCATGCCACAAAGTGTGAATGCTTTAGGGGGATATCGCATTCAAGGTAAAAATGATTTGGATAAAAAACGTCTTTTAAAAGAAGCAAAAGCTTTACAAGATGCGGGCTGTTTTGCCATTGTCCTTGAATTAATAGTTCCTGGTTTGGCAGAAGAAATTACAAATTCTGTTAAAATCCCTACAATTGGAATTGGGTCTGGAAATCATTGTGATGGAAATATTTTAGTTTTGCAGGATATGTTAGGAATGAACAAAGACTTTAAGCCAAAATTTTTAAAGCATTATTTAAAATTAGAGGATTCTATTAAAGAGGCTATTAATGATTATTGTAAAAGTGTTCAAGAAAAAAATAGTGAAAATGAGTAATATTTTAAATGATTGAGAAAAAATTAAGCATAGAAGAAATAAAAGCGAAAATTAAAGTTGTTTGTATTTGTAAAGGAATCAAACAAGGTCGAATATGTGAAGCAATTCAAAATGGGGCTGATACCATTGAAAAAGTAAATAAACAAACAGGAAGTGGTGATGGTGGCTGTAAAGCAACTCGTTGTGGTCCTGTTATAAAAAAATTATTAGAAAATAATGGTAAAATAATTTTAGAGCCCTATGAAACAAAAGTAGATGATGATGATTTCGATTTTTAATTTTATCTTTTTAAAGTAACTTTATTCATTTTAAAGTAAATAAAATTTGATTAAATAGGATTTTATTTGCATTTATTATTTAATGTTTAATTTGTTTTGTGATTTAAATTTGTAAAATGAATAACAAAAGATTAGAAAAATTGGCAGGCCAGGAGGGACTCGAACCCCCAACAAGCTGATTTGGAATCAGCCGCTCTACCATTGGAGCTACTGACCTACACAAGTTACTTTCGATATCAGTTGCAGACTGTCAGGTCAAGCTTTTGCAAGGTCTTACCGTCTTAAAAATAACCGTTTTAGCAAATAAGGTGATATTTATGTTGAAGTTAGAGCATTCAGGCACAGGCGAAATATTTTATGCGACAAAACAATCTGCTGGATTTGATATTTGTTCAAATGAAAATACTACTGTTAAATCAATGGAATGGACCCTAATAAAAACAGGGTTGCGCATTGTAGAGTCCTTAGGAGCTCAAAAATTAACTCTAGGAACTGAGCTTTTAAACGTTATTCCTGAAATTCAAATCAGGCCTCGAAGTGGCTTGGCTTTAAAACATGGAGTTACCGTTTTAAATTCACCAAGTACGATTGATGCGGATTACCGGGGAGAAATAATGGTAACTATTGTAAATCACTCAAAAAATGATTTTACAATTCACAAAGGTGATAGAATTGCTCAAGGAGTTTGTGCTTTAGTCGTTCAACTTCCTGGAATCACAGTGAAAGAAATTGAAAGAGGAATTGGCGGATTTGGCTCGAGCGGTAAAAATTAATAAATTTGTGTTTTTTACAAAAGAGTTATTGACTAATCAGTCAATATAAGTTAGAATCTCATAACTCAAGAAATGATGCTATTGGCGAGATATTTTTCATCGGATTCAGGAGCTTATAGAATGAGCAAACTTTCTGGTAAAACATCTAAAATAAACCAATCCCATTCAACAGATGAAGAATCTGTTGTTTCGCTTGAGCGAACTATCTATTTTATTCCTGATAATGTCCCATCAAATCAAATCGTATTTTCAGCAGTTAAAAATATTTGTGGAACCTTCGATGATGTTCTTGTTTATTTAGAGTCTGGGAAAGTAGATAAAATAATTTTTCATCCTCTTACAAACTCGCATACGCGTCGCCAAATTGTTCAATGGGCAAAAATTTTTAACCCATCCATTCAAGAACAAATAACTACACATTTCCCATCAAAATCTTGTGGATCAAATCAAGTCGCATAAATCATAAATTGATATTTTATATTTCTGAATCATTAAGGAAATATTTGCATTCTGCAAAGCTTGCCCTTTATTTTAATATTGTTAATATATAATTTAAGAACCATATTAAAGGGTTTATTTCATGAATGAATTTTTGTCTAAAAAAAACTATGAACGCCTTAAAAAATTTCATCGAGTTAAATCATTAAAAGATATTTTAAATATTGAATTTTCATCTCGAATATTTGAAGATGAAACTATTAATAAAATTAAAGAAAATATAAATAATTATAAAAAAAGGGAACAAATACGTTTAAATAAAATAGATATATTAACAAAGTTATTAGAAAAAATAGATTTAAAAATACATCAAAAAAAAAATTCTTAATTAAAAATAGGTTTATTAAATGAAAATAGTCCTTTTTGTAAATGGTCCTAATCTTGGTATATTAGGAAAACGACAAACTCAAATATATGGTTCAGAAACTTTAAAAGAGGTAACAAAAAAAGTTAGAAAAATTGCAGAAAAAAACGAAATATCATTACAGGATTATCAAAGTAATATAGAAGGTGAACTCATAAATTTTTTAAACGAAAAATATATTAGCAATGTATATAATAATTCTATTAAAACTAAAAAGAATAATTCTAAAATAGTTGGAGTTATCATCAATCCAGCGGGTTATTCTCATACCAGTGTTGTTCTTCGTGATGCCCTTGAAGTATTTAAGCAGGAGAAAATTCCCATAATAGAAGTTCATATTAGCAATATTTTTTCTAGAGAAGGATTCCGACATATGTCATATGTCAGTCCTATTGCAACTGGAGTCATTTCGGGGCTAGGATCGTACGGGTATGAGGTTGCTTTAAATAAAATTATAGAAATGGAAAAAAATGCTTGAGCATTTACTGAAAATGATTTCTTTGGAAAGTTTATTATTTTCTTTTAAGGAACGAAATTTATTTCAGGAATTTAATATACATCAAGAGACCTTAGCTTTAAGGCAAGCAAAAGTCTCAAAAATATCAGATTCAGATATTTTAAAAAGTATTCTTCCAAAAGATTTATCAAGTAAAATGTTTGGTTCTGGGAACTTAAATTTGTTAGCTTTTATTTTTGCTTTAAGACATAAAATATTATTGCTGAATTGTTTATTTCATTTATCTGCTTTAAAACAAAAAAATAGTTACCTTTTTCAAGAATCAAAAAATGATTTTTCTTTGTTATTTGGTGATTCTTTTTTTGAGTATTATACTTTATTTTTTAAAATGCTCATTCCCCAATTTTGGGGTAAATCGAAACAATTGCCCATTTTAGGTTTTTCTGCAGTTGGTTGTCACTTTGCCATGCGAGAGGTCACTTATTGTAGAGCTTTTGATGCGTACAATCTCCCGTTTTGCCATAATATTACTCAAGATGTTTTTTGTGAAGAGCATTCCATTGAAAATTTTTGGAAACAAAAGATTATCGAAGAGTCTTCTGTACAAGCAAAACTTTCACAATTTTATGCCAATCCTTTTAATTTTTCTGAATTTGATGAAGAGTCATTAAGGAAACTAGTGGAAAACTTTTTTCGCTATTTTGAACGCTCTCAAAATAATTTATATATTTTACCTATTGATGAAGAGAAATTAAAATTTTTATTAGGATTTTATAGCTTTTCTTCAATTGAAGATTTAAAAAAGGAGGGAGGAATGGAGTTGAGAAGACGTTTTATAGAAATGGCTAAACATTTCCATCCTGATGCTGGTGGTTCTCACGAACTTTTTCGTGAAGCAAGAGAAAATTATGAGTTTTTACGAGAGATTTTAATAAAATGAAAAAAGCTTTTTATAAGATGTCACCTTTTAACTTTGTTCCTTTTAAAAAAACCCCTTGGGGAGGAAAAAAAATTTCTCTACTCAAAAAAAAATATTTTAACGAATTCGTATCAGAAATTCCGAATCAAATTGGAGAAAGTTGGGAAGTTTCAACAGATTTAAATTTCCCTTCCTATGTTATATTAAATTCAAATCAAAAAATAACTTTAAATGAACTATTAACAGATAAAGCAGCATCTATTTTAGGTGCAAAAATTGCTGAAAAATATGGGAATCATAGTCCTCTTTTATTAAAATGGTTGAACGCTGATGAACTTTTATCTGTTCAGCTTCATCCCAAAAATGATAATAAGTTATTAAAAAATGATGAATGCGGCAAACCTGAAAGCTGGCTAGTTTTAGATGTAGAAAAAAATGGGTTTGTTTATTTAGGCTTTAAAGAAGAGTTAACAAAAGACGAAATCATTCAATGTATATTAAATGATGAAGCTGAAAAATGTTTGCATAAATATGAACCAAAAAAATTAGATTACATTTCTGTTCCTCCTGGATGTGTTCATGCAGTAGGAATAGGAGTTTTTATAGCTGAACCTCAATATGTTTTACCAAAAAAATCAGGAAAAACCTGGAGACTTTCTGATTGGTGTCGTTTGTATGATGAAAATGGGATGAAATCCGAAAAAGGAAAACCAAGAGAACTTCATGTGAATGAATCTTTAGAAGCAATAGATTGGAGTTTACCAAGAGGTAAAAAACTGGAAACTTTGCTTGTACACAATATGAAAAATTCAAAACCTTTTTTAGGTGACATACATAATCCTTTTGCTCTTCAAGTTTTCACGAATGAAACTGATGTTAATTATGAACCTTTACAAAAAAATCAATTTTCTATTGTTACAGTTTGGGCGGGCGAATTAATATTAGAGTCAGAAAATGAGAGATTGATTATGTGTGCAGGAGAAAGTGCAATTATTGCTTCTGATACAAAAAAAGTTTCTCTGAAGTTGCAGAATAAATATGGAGATGAAGCTAATGCAGCTATTTTTGCACTCAATGACGAGGTTCTTTAATGGCATTTATAAATGAAGCCACTGGCGATATTCATTTTAAAATATTATATATTGGGAGTCAAAACTCAGGTAAAACAACAAATATACAATCCATATTTTGTGAGAGTTTTGAAAATCAAAATAAAAGAAACAATTCAGAAGTTCTTTTAGACCTTCCCAGGAATACTTTTTTTGATTTTTTGCCAGTAAGTTATGGTGCAGTAGCAGAGCGCAATGCTCGAATGCATTTATATACTCTTCCTTCTCATCAAATTTGGCCGAGCGTAAATATAAGTTTAATGCTTGGTGTAGACGGAATTGTAAATGTAATTGATAGTCGCGTTCGTTATTTAGATAAATATGATTTACAACTGTTACAAGTTAAAAAATTAATGGAATCTTTGCAAATTGATTATAATAGTATTCCATTTGTTTATCAATTTAACCACACAGACTCATATGATGCAATGCCATTTTCTACTTTGAAAAAGAATTATCAATTTAAAGACGAAGATTGTTTTGAAGCTATTGCCTCTCAAGGAGTGGGTGTTATGCCTACATTTTTAAAAATAGCAGAAAAAATTATTCAAAAAATTATATAGGTGCAAATAAATTTTATTATGCCAGTTAAGAGTTGAGAAAGATATTGTGAAGATTGAAGAAATAGCTCCAATTTGTTAGTTAATTGTTGCTTAAAAAAAAGTAACAAAGGAGCTACCAATGGATTGGCAGAACCAACTCATC
>NZ_JBIPMD010000115.1:0-10020 GCF_044369315.1 Silvanigrella sp. | reverse complement strand
CTCTGTATGTTTCCACTTGAAATCCATCTCTACTTCCCCCAATTACAATCCAAGGAAGATACTTTACTCTCATATGATCTTTTTTTGCAACAGAACCATTTGGTGCGCCAATAAGTAAGTAATCTTGAGTTGTGGCTGCTGGAGTTGTGGCTGCTGGAGTTGTGGCTGCTGGAGTTGTGGCTGCTGGAGTTGTGGCTGCTGGAGTTGTGCCTTGGGAAGCAGCTGCTTGAGCATCATTTGATCCACTACTAGAATTACTACCGCCAGTGGATTTATTACAACCTACAACAGCAAGGGTTACAGAAGATAAAACAAGGGAAATTTTACAAAAACTAGACATAAAACAACCTTTCTTTGAGAGGCGCGTTAAAAACAAAAATGCTGAAAAATTCAACATATTCGCGCTCTAGTTCGTTATATTATAAAAAAAGGGGTTACAGTATGATGAATGCTTAATTAAATAGCTATTTTGTGGTGTTTATTTATAAAATTTTATGAATAAATAATTTCTTAATAATAATTTGGAACTAGAGAGAATAATTATTATAAAATATAGAAAATATTTAGTTAAAATCTTAAAGAGGCAAGTACAAATCCGAATTGTTTTTCTCCAATCCAAAAGGCGGGGATAGCAAATCCAATATCGCTGCCTTCTCCAACAATCAAGGCGCCCGCTTTAGGCAATTCTTTTTTCTTAACTATATTTTTTTCTTCTTTTTTAGGTGCAACATATCCTTGTCCAGGAATAACTGGAGGCATGCTATAATAATAATAATTATCATCATTGTTTTCGGGTGTGTAGTTAAAGTATGAGTTTGTTTGAGCTTTTGAAACATTATACAACCCATAAGCACTGCCCATCATAAAGCCAATAGAAGCTCCTCCAGCAACAACACGTATGTTGTTCATAGGAGAACCCGATAAAAACGGTAAAATAGCTGTGCCCATAGTGGCTCCAAATAAGGCTCCATATCCTCCTGCCACAAAAATATCTCTCATGTCGTCTTCTCCACCACCATAAACCTGTTGAGCTTGAGCTGTAAGTGGAAAAAGAAAGGTAAATAGAAAGAGAGTTTTTGAAATTAAGGATAAGCTTGTACCCTTATAAAAAATGCTTTTTTCTAAGTCCCCCATAATTTTTTAATCTCCTTATTTTATATTTTATCCTTTGATATATATAAAATAAACCTATCAATATTGTAATAGTCAAACAATAATTAGGAAAAAAATTCCTTTTTTGGGGCTCAATTGTTATCTTTTTATAAGTGCCTTAAGTAATAGGATAATTTTTTTTTATAAGATTGCTTGACAAGATTGGCTGTCATACATTATTCACCTCTTCACCGAGACGTACGCTGGCTTAGCTCAATTGGTAGAGCACCTGATTTGTAATCAGGCGGTTGGGGGTTCAATTCCCTTAGCCAGCTCCACGGTGTCGGGGAGGTTCCAGAGTGGCTAAATGGGGCGGACTGTAAATCCGCTGTCTTACGACTTCGGCAGTTCGAATCTGCCCCTCCCCACCATTTAAACTGTGTATTTATGCAGTCACATCTTAAGCGGGTGTAGCTCAATTGGCTAGAGCGTCAGCCTTCCAAGCTGAATGTTGAGGGATCGTGCCCCTTCACCCGCTCCAAATTTGTTTTAACTCTCTTCTTTTTTGCTACTTTTGCATCTACTATTTTACATAAGCCCATGTAGCTCAGTGGTAGAGCACTTCCTTGGTAAGGAAGAGGTCTCCGGTTCAAGCCCGGATATGGGCTCCAGTATTTATCAAAAGCAACTTCACTAGAAAATATTTAATTATATTGGTATCGATTAAACGATAAATACTTTTTTTGTTGATATAACAAAAAAATTTCTTTTTTTCATATGAAATAAACAAAAAGGTTTTTTATGCTAATTGATTTAAATAATGGAAAACTTCCTAAAGCGATGCTCGTAGGTGTGCCTACCCCAGAAGTAAATGATTATGAAAACCAAGAATCTTTAGAAGAATTAAAAAGACTTGTTACGACATTGGGCTTTACAGTAGTCTCAACTACTTATCAAAGAAGACAAAATGTTTCAGGTGCGGTTCCATTAGGGGAAGGCAAATTAAAAGAAATTGCTAAGGTTACTGGCGGGACAGGAATTGTAAAAACAGGACCCGTTATCAAAAAAACAAAAGCAAAATTAAAAGAAGAAGAAAATAATAAAAAAGAAGAAGACTTAGAAACAGATGAGTATTCTTTAGAGGAAGAAGATGATGAAGAAATATTTGACCCCTCTAAAAAACCAGATGCGATTATTTTTGATTGTGAATTAACACCGTCTCAAATAGCAAATCTGAAAAGTGCTTTTTCTGTTGAAGTGATTGATAGAACTGGCGTAATTGTTGAAATCTTTAGCAAACATGCCAAGACAAGAGAAGCAAGACTTCAGGTTGAAATTGCCCGATTGAAAAATTTGGCACCGCGTATTCGTGAAAGCGGTTCAAGTGAAAGACAAGGAAGTGGCGCTGGTGCTCGAGGTGCTGGTGAGACAGATATTGAACTTGATAAGCGTCGAATAAGAGATCGTATTGCTGAACTTAAAAGAGAAATTTCTTCCATCCAAAAAGAACAAGGAACAAGGCGTAAAAAACGCTCTGATCAGCCTTGTGTTGCTTTAGTTGGGTATACAAATGCTGGTAAGTCCTCTCTTATGAGAAGATTAACAGGAAGCGAAGTTTTAGTGGCAGATAAATTATTTGCTACTTTAGATACAACAGTAAGAATGCTGCATCCAGAAACGCATCCTAAAATTTTAGTTTCAGATACAGTTGGATTTATAAGAAAGCTTCCGCATGATCTTGTCGTATCCTTTCGTTCCACATTAGATGAGGCTTTAAACTCCTCTTTGCTTTTGTATGTAATAGACTCTTCTGATAAAAGTTGGCGAACACATTTAGAAGTTACTAAAACAACACTGTCTGGTATTGGTGTTACAGAGGAAATGTCTTCTATTTATATTTTTAATAAAATTGATTTATTGTCCCAAAAAGAGCTGCATGAGCTAAGGCATGAATTTCCAAATTCTTTATTTATTTCTACAAGAAATGATAAAGATATTAAAATGATTCATGATTTTATTAGAGAGTTTTTTGAAAAAGAAATGTCAGATGATAAATTATTTATATCTTACCAAACACAAGGGGCAATAGGAGATATTAGAGAAAATTTAAGAGTTATAGAAGAAAAACACGAAAATGATGGGATATATATTACTGTTAGAGGTAAAAAAGAAGTCATAAAGAAATTAAAAGAGCGTTATCAGCTTTAAAAAGTATAAAGCAATTATTGTATTCCTTTTAATCTAAAAATTATTCAATTGTTATAAAAGATAAAAAATAATAAAATTGATATTTTTTTTTAGCTCTTCATTATAATTAATTGGTATAAAAACAATAAAAAATTATTAATTTGATTAAAATTAAAGCAGTATTTAAAAGTGTGTCATTTTTTTAATTGTTTGAAAAAGTATGAATTTATTCATAAAATCATACTTTCTTATGTCTCTTTTTGATGGTTGTGTTGAAAAAACAAGGCATCAAAAAATATTGTTTTTTTTGTTAGAAAAAAATTGGTAGTCTTTTTTTTTTAGATACCTCATGTTAAGGCTTGCAATTTAAAATAAGTTGAGTTTATAACTCACAAAGAAGCCATGACACAAAAAGTTCGGAGGATTAATGCTTCTTAAACCATCCCAATATTTCCCTACCTTTGATCTCTCGCCATAGCATTGTCCTCACAAAATATACATTCCACATTTCTTCCTCAGAAGAACGACACAGAGGGTTAGCACCGAACGGCTGGCCCTCTGATTTTATAATGTCATAAATTAATGTCAGAAAAGTTTACTTTACAAAATAGAGTATTTTTTTAAAATGATGTGAATCAGTTTTGAAAAAATAAAATATTTAAATTTTTTCTATGAATCGAATAGATAAAAAATAATTTATGAATTTTTAAAATAAAAAAATAAAAGATAAATGTTTAATAGACATAGTAAATAATTTCTATGTCTATTTTATTACAAATTTTAATAGAATTATAAACTCTAAAAACATGAAATACGGAACAATAAGAACTGAGAAAGGTCGAAGGAGTCCAAATATCAAAAATTTGAATTTTAACTCAATAAAAAATGTCGCTAGTATTGCTTTCTAGGTTATAATAACTTAACTTAATAAAGTAACGTTAACAATGCAGTCAAAAGGAGATTGTGATGCCTAGTAAAGACAGCAAAAAAAAGAAGAAACAAGACAAAGCGAAGTCAGCTCCTGTTGTAAATCAAACAAAACCTCAAGAGCCACAAGCAGTTTCAAAAGACTCAAAAAAGCGTTGATTATCAACGCTTTTTTGTTTTAAACACAGTCAAAATAAAATAGATAATTTTAAGAATTAAATATTTTTACATCATTCCTAACTTTTTTCATAGATGACAAACTCAAAATATTCATAACATATTCTTGAATTAAAGGGTATTTTTTTACTTCTTCTTTAATACACAATAATGAGGGAGCAATGATAAAATCTGGGGCACTAATTTTATCTCCTAAAACAAATTTATTTTTTGCTAAATTTCTATTTAGAAACTCAGCGCAAAATGCAAATCTCCTTACATTTTCTTCAACAATTGCAGGTATTCTTTTTTCAACAGGGTACCATTTAGCATGAAACAAAATTTGAAAACAGACAGGGTCAAGAGTGCTAACAGCAAAATACATCATTTCTTCATATAGAGCGATTTCTTTTATATTTTTATCCGGAAAATAAAGCCTGTCTTTATACTTTCTAGCTAAATAATTACAAATTGCTCCCGATTCTGAAATATGAAGTCCGGTTTCGTTATCTATTAAGAAAGGGACGGTCCCATTGGGATTTAGTTTTAGGAACTCTTCCGATTTATACTCTCCTTTTGGAATAGAAATTGTCTTTTTATTGTAAGGAATATTTATTTCTTCAAGTAAAAATTTGACTCTATCAGAACGAGAGGCAGGGCTTTCATAAAGAATGATTTGATGACTTGACACAACAGTCTCCTTCTTGCAATGAATTCAATGGTGTCATTATAGAATAACCTTGAGTCATTAGGAAATTTATGAGGAATAAAGTATTTAAGGAAAACCCAAATCAAGCCTTTCATCTACATGCTAAAAAATCATTGGGGCAAAATTTTTTAAATGATCAAAATATTATTGAAAAAATAGCTAATTCCATCAATTCTTTATTTCTAAAAGATGGTAACAAATATTTACATGAAATAGGTCCAGGCTCAGGTTCACTTACAAAACCATTACTTGATAGAGGAATTCACATTCTTGCCCTTGAAAAAGATCAAAGAGCTGTAGATGGTTTAAATGAAACTTTAGCAAAAAATAATCCAGATCAAATTAAAGTAGTTCAAACAGATATTCTAAAATGGTCTCCCGATAACGATAAAAAAATTTCTAATTTAAGTAAAACAATATGTGTTGGTAATTTACCTTATTATATTACAAGTGATATTTTGTTTTGGTTTTGCAAATATAAAGAATTTTATAATCATGGTATTTTTATGGTTCAAAATGAAGTTGCTGATCGTTTAAATGCAAAACCAGGAACAAAAGATTATGGAAGATTAACGGTACGTATTCAGTTGTTTTTTCATGTACAAAAGCTATTTGAAGTTCCATCACATTGTTTTGTTCCAAGGCCAAAAGTAGATTCTGCGATCGTTCAATTAACTCCAAAAGATTTTTCTTTTTCTACCTTTGAAGAGGATAATGCTTTTAGTAAATTCACAACAGTTTTATTTAGTGCTCGCAGAAAAATGTTACGTCGTGCTCTTGCGGCTCAATTAGGTGAGTTAGAAAAAAAAGAACCAGGAAAAATAGAAAGTTTTTGGAAGTTAGCTCATCAACATGGTATTAGCGAAGAAACAAGACCAGATACTCTTCCTCCAACAACGATATTAGCATTCCATAAATTTTTTTTAGGGATTAATTAAAGAAATTTATATTGAAAATCATTATCAATAATTTTTTAATTTTTTTTATGAAATTATCAAAAGTGTATATCAAATTTTAATATCAAAAATATACGATGCAAAATTTTCGCATAGAAAAAAGCTGTTACTATTAGAAGATTTCATAATAAATCAATTTTTAATATTTTAATTGATAATGACGATCTAAAAGATTGATTACGGTTATGCTTTAAGCAAAGTACGATCTTATTGTTACGCTTGCAATTTGCTATATGTGAGTATTAGCTTTATATGTTTGGCAGGATGAGTGTTTGGCTCAAATTGTTTATAAGGTCGTCGTGTTTTTTTGTCTTTTTTTAGGAGAATTGCTCTATGTCGGCAAATTCTGGTTTTTTAACGAGTACCATTGGTAAAAAATACTTTATGGCTATCACTGCTATAGTATGGTCTTTGTTTGTAATGGTTCATATGCTTGGTAATTTGTTAATTTTTATTGGTGCAGAGGCATATAATAAATATGCGCATGCATTAACAGCGAATCCTGCAATTTATATAATAGAGGCCTTTTTGTTAGGTGTTCTTTTAATACATGCTTTCACAGGAATTAGTTTAGTTATCCGAAATTCAAGATCGAAACCTAAATTTTATTCTGTAACACCAGTAAAAGAAAAATCCGCATCTATTACTTCACGCACCATGATTTATACAGGCTCCATTGTATTAGCATTTTTAATTTGGCATTTAATTACATTTAAATTTGGACCAACATATCTTGTTACTTATGATGGCGTGCAAATGCGCGATTTATTTAAACTGGTTTTAGAAAAATTTCAAGATCCTGTTTATGTAGCTTCATACTGCATAATAATGGTTTTAATTGGAATGCATCTTTATCATGGTGTGCAATCTATTTTTCAAACTCTTGGAATAAGTCATCCCCGTTATAATAAATTTTTTAAATATTTTGGCTACACCTACGCAGTTATTGTTTCAGCGGGTTTTTTCTCTCAACCACTTTTTGTATTTCTTGCAAGGTAACAAAATATGACATTTAATTTTGATTCAAAAAGTCCAACTGGTCCTATTGAAGATAGATGGACTAATCATCGTTTTTCATCAAAGCTTGTAAATCCTGCGAATCGAAGAAAACACTCAATCATTATTGTTGGAACAGGACTTGCAGGAGCTTCTGCTGCAGCTTCTTTGGGTGAAATGGGTTATCATGTAAAAAGTTTTTTTATTCATGATTCTCCAAGAAGAGCCCACTCAATTGCTGCTCAAGGTGGAATTAATGCAGCAAAAAATTATAAAAATGATGGCGACTCTATTTATCGCTTATTTTATGAGACAATAAAAGGTGGTGATTACCGTGCTCGCGAATCAAATGTTTATCGCTTAGCAGAAACATCTGTCAGAATTATCGATCACTGTGTTGCATTGGGTGTTCCTTTTGCTAGGGAATACGGCGGCCTTTTAGATACAAGATCGTTTGGTGGGACTCAGGTTTCTCGTACTTTTTATGCACGTGGACAAACGGGACAACAATTATTAATTGGCGCTTATCAGGCTATGATGCGTCAAGTGTCTGATGGCAATGTGGATATGTATCCACGTCGAGAAATGCTTGAATTAGTTATGGTAGATGGCCATGCGCGAGGTATCATTGTTCGTAACCTTATAACAGGTGAACTTGAATCTCATCACGCCGATGCTGTTGTACTCGCAACAGGCGGCTATGGTAACGTCTTTTATCTATCAACAAATGCAAAAGCTTCAAACACATCTGCAATTTGGAGAGCTCATAAAAAAGGAGCCCTTTTTGCAAACCCATGTTATACACAAATTCATCCAACCTGTATTCCCGTTTCTGGTGATCATCAGTCTAAGTTAACACTTATGTCTGAATCTTTAAGAAATGACGGACGTTGTTGGGTTCCTAAAAATTTAAATGATACTAGAATGCCTTCACAAATTCCTGAAAATGAACGCGACTATTATTTGGAACGCCGTTACCCAAGTTTTGGAAATTTAGTTCCTAGAGATGTGGCATCAAGAGCTGCAAAACTAGAATGTGATAATGGACATGGTGTAGGTCCTTCTAAATTAGCTGTATTTTTAGATTTTCAAGACTCCATAAATCGATTGGGTGAAGATAAAATTAGAGAAAAATATGGAAATTTATTTCAAATGTATGAAAAAATTGCAGGCGAAAATCCATATAAAACTCCAATGAGAATTTATCCTGCCGTTCATTATACAATGGGCGGACTTTGGGTAGATTATAATTTACAATCTACTATTCCTGGTTTGCATGTTTTAGGTGAAGCAAACTTTTCGGATCATGGAGCAAATCGACTTGGTGCATCTGCTTTAATGCAAGGACTCGCTGACGGTTACTTTATTATTCCAACAACTTTAACAAATTATATTGGTGGCACAAATTTACAAAAAGTAACAACAAACAATCCAGAGTTTAAAGAAGCAATGGATAGTGCAAAAAATCGTATTAACAAAATACTCGGTGTTAAAGGTAACAAAACAGCAGATCAATTTCATAAAGAACTTGGTCATGTTATTTGGGATCACTGTGGTATGGCTAGAAATAAAGAAGGCTTAGAAAAAGCTCTTAAGATGGTTCCAAAAATCAAAGAAGAATTTTGGAATAATATTTCTGTTCCTGGAACAGGGGAACAATTAAATCAAGAGCTCGAAAAAGCAGGACGTATTGCAGATTTTATTGAGTTAGGTGAGACAATGTGCCTTGATGCTCTAACAAGAGAAGAATCCTGTGGTGGCCATTTCCGCGAAGAACATCAAACTCCAGATAATGAAGCAAAAAGAGACGATGAAAAATTTGCCCATGTTGCTGCTTGGGAATTTAAAGGTGAAGGCAAAAAACCAGAACGTCATGTCGAAGAATTAAAGTTTGATTATTGTCACCCAACTCAACGCAGTTATAAGTAACAAAAAGGATAATGGCCTTATGGAAAGTAAACACGAAAGTAACAAAATGATGACTTTGCACCTCAAAGTGTGGAGACAAAAAAGTCCACATTCGGAAGGTAAGTTGGTTGATTATGAACTCAATAACGTAAATCCAGATATGTCGTTCCTTGAAATGTTAGATATATTAAATCAAAAGTTGATATTAAAAGGGGAAGAACCCGTTGCATTTGATCATGATTGCCGCGAAGGAATTTGTGGCTCATGCGCTATGGTAATCGATGGCAATCCCCATGGGCCACAAAAATCAACAACAGCATGTCAGTTGCACATGAGACATTATCATGATGGGCAAACAATCGTTGTTGAGCCATTTTTAGCAAAAGCGTTTCCTCTTATTAAAGACCTAGTTGTCGATAGAAGCGCATTTGATCGTGTTATTCAGGCCGGTGGTTATATTTCTGTGAATACAGGAAGTTCTCCCGATGGAAACGCTTTACCAATTGCAAAAGAAAATGCCGATTTAGCATTCGATGCGGCAACTTGTATTGGGTGTGGCGCTTGTGTTGCTGCTTGCCGTAATGGTGCAGCAATGTTGTTTGTTTCTGCAAAAGTGTCGCAACTTTCTTTGTTACCTCAAGGACAAGCGGAAAGAGCAGAACGTGTTGCAAAAATGGTTTATCAAATGGATGCAGAAGATTTTGGTTCTTGTACAAACATGGGGAGTTGTGCTGGGGCGTGTCCAAAAGATATTAGTTTAGAGAATATCGCAAGGTTAAATAGAGAGTTTATGCGCTCCATGATTTCAGGACGTAAAAGTTATCCACGTAAAGGTGGTGCAAACGAAGGCTCTCCTGCTTAATTATAAAAAATAATTCATAATAAAATAAAAAATGAGATTATGAATTATTTTTATTTTTTTAATAAAATAAACTATCTAGTTAAAAATCCTAAATAATAAATTTTTTGGTTCTGTTGCAAAAAAAGATCATATGAGAGTAAAGTATCTTCCTTGGATTGTAATTGGGGGAAGTAGAGATGGATTTCAAGTGGAAACATACAGAGCGAATGATTATAATAATGGCAGTC
>NZ_JBIPMD010000324.1:0-3003 GCF_044369315.1 Silvanigrella sp. | reverse complement strand
CTACGCAATGAATATCATCTCTGGGAGCCGGATGTGGGAAAACTACAAGTCCGGTTCTGCAGGGGTTTCATGGCAATGAATTACTTTATTTGAAAGGAAATAAAAGTCATGTCTCTACCTACCACAAGTAGGAAAAATTTATTTTTGAAATTATCAATGTCTGTAACTCTGTTTTTTTCAGCAGCTGCTTATGCGGAAGACATAACAATTATGACAGAGAACTTTCCATCTGAAACTGATAAAGTAAGTGAAAATAAGGTTGGTGGAATAGCAGGAGAAATCATTACTAAAGCATTGGAAGCTAAAAAAATTACCTTTAAAATGGCTTGGTCACCTTGGAAAAGAGCTCAACAAGAGACACAATCCAACAGCGATAAAAAATCATTTATCATTCCTTTAACTAGAAATGCAGAAAGGGAATCCAGTTATAATTGGGTTGCCAAAATATATGATGCAGATACCGCTTTTTTAACATTAAAAGGAACTAAAAAATTAGATTCTATGTCTGAGGCAAAAGGAAAAAAAATTGGTGTCTTACTTGGTTCTTCCTATGAAGGGACAATTATAGATGCAAAAAGTGGATTAACAAAATCAGATATTGAAGCAGTTGCCAACGATGCAACAAATGCAAAAAAATTAGAAGCAGGTAAAATATACGGCTGGTATACAGGTGTTATTGGTGGTATAGCAGTGTTAAAAGCCGAAAAAATTGTAATTTCTAAAATTGAAATTGGAAAAAATATCGATCGTGAAGAAAATTATATTGCTACAGCTAAAGATACTCCAGCAGAGCTTGCAAATAAAGTGAAAGATGCTATTGAAAGTTTTAAAAAGACACCACAATATTCTGCTATTGTTAAAAAATATGCAGGAAAATAGTTTTTATTAAAGGGACATTTTTAAATGACATCTTTTTTACTAAATAAAGCAGCAATACTTAAAATATTTATCTCGGTATCATTCTTATGTTCTCTCTCTGTAAAAGCTGAAGACATTACAATTTTTACTCAAGTTCTTCCTGCTAAAACAGATAAACTTGGTGAAAATCAAGTAGGAGGTATTGGGGGTGAAATTATCACAAAAGCTTTAGAAGCAAAAAAAATATCGTTTAAAATGTATTGGCTCCCTTGGAAAAGAGCTCAAGAAGGGACTTTGGAAAACTCTGACAAAAAATCATTTATTATTCCTTTTACAAGAAATGCAGAAAGAGAACCTAAATATAACTGGGTATCAAAGCTTTATGATGCAGAAACAATCTTTATAACTCAAAAAGGGACAGCAAAAATAAATTCAATGGCAGATGCAAAAGGAAAAAAGATAGGAGTTTTACTTGGCTCTTCTTACGAAACTGCAATATTAAACTCAAAAAATGGTTTTAATACTTCGGATATTGATGCGGTTCCAATTGATATCACGAATGCAAAAAAACTAGAGGCTGGCAAAATTAATACCTGGTATACTGGAGTTCTTGGAGCAATAGCAACTTTTGCATCTGAAAAAATAGATAAATCTAAATTTGAATTTGGGAATAAAATAGATGTAGAAGAAAACTATATTGCCACAGCCAAAAATACAGATTCTAGTTTAGTTAAAAAATTAAAAGATGCCATAGATAGTTTTAAAAAGACTCCAGAATATTCGGCAATTATTAAAAAATATACTGGAAAATGATTTATAATGTATGATGAAAATGAAAAATTAAATCGACTATTAATAAATTGTGAAATGAGTTAACAGTCGATTTAATATTTAAAATAAATAAATGATATCTTTAGGTCTAAAAATTTTTGAAAAGGATTTAAAAATGCTAAAAAAAATAATAAATATTAACTTCATAAATAAAACTATGATTTATTTATTCATTTTAAATTTTTTGTCATTTAAAAATTTATACGCAGAAGATGTGACAATAATTACTCAAGAATTCCCTGCTAAGACTGAAAAATGGGGAGAAAAAGAAATTGGTGGAATTGCAGGTGAAATTATAACTAAAGCATTTAAAGATAAAAATATTACTTTTAAAGTAATTTGGATGCCTTGGAAAAGATCACAGGAATCCTGTTTGGAAAATTTAGATAAAAAAACGTTTATCATTCCATTTACTCGAAATAAAGAAAGAGAATCAAATTATATTTGGACTGCAAAATTATATAATGCAGATACTGTATTTGTAACTTATAAAGGTTCTAAAATTATTAATTCTTTCAATGAAGCTAAAAATAAAAAAATAGGTGTTTTATTGGCAACGTCTTATGAGCTTTCATTATTGAATCCTAAAAATGGGTTAAATAAATCCGATATTAGATCGGCTCCCCATGATTATATCAATCTAAAAGATTTACAAGATAAATCAATATATGCTTGGTATACATCGATAATTGGAGCCTATTCTTTTTTAAGAGATCAGAAAGTGGATCTATCTATGTTTGACTTTGGAAAGAAGATTGAAACAGAAGAAAATTATATCGCAACTGCAAAATCAACAGATCCACAAATTAGCAAAAAAGTAAAAAATGCGATTGAGTCATTTAGCAAAACAGCATAGTATAATTCAATTATAAAAAAATATACTGGTAAAAATCCTTGACTATAAATTTTATGAAATCATAATTATAAATCTTTTTATCATAAAATCCTTATGATAGATGGAATGAGAAAAGCGAGTCTCTTCTCCTTCAGGTTATTATTTATGATTTAATTCTAATACTTATATTTATTAACTATATGATATTTTTATATTATGTTCATTTATTTTTATTCCATTCACTTAAAAATGATATAAATAACTTGTATTTTAAACCGATACTTCTTTGACGGTATCGATTTGAAAGGATAAGAGTGGGATGGATTTAAAGAATAAGTCTTTAAATATAAAAATTTTATTTGTCATAATTGCTATGGACCCCATTTGAGTTGACACATGATTAATGTGAATTTTGATACTGTATTGGACTCATCATTGCAAGCCCGGAATGGGGTGCATGATGATTATAATCATAAAAC
>NZ_JBIPMD010000323.1:0-3004 GCF_044369315.1 Silvanigrella sp. | reverse complement strand
ATTGGAAAGAAAAAACCATAGGAAGAAGGAAAGTTCAAAAAGAAAATTTATACTTTTCTTGTAATACCATAGGTTTTTTGTATGATGAAAGGGGAAAAAGACTTTTAGCAGACTCGAATTTTCGGGATTTTTCCAAAGTGGCTGACAAATACACCATTTATTGTTGCTCGAATGTTTGTAAGCACCAAATAATTTTGCTGGTTCCATCTTAATTCTAGGGAGGGTAAAGATGAAGGGTTGTGCAGGTGTTCAAATTATGGAGAAAGGGATCGTTTGGAGAAGGGAGCTTCTCTCTGGGAGTCCTGTCCAAAGTATTGCTACAAAATATAATGTGAACTCGCAAGTCGTAAGCCGTGCCATCTGGCTTGCACGTATTCCAGAGGATTTAAAAGCAATTATAAAACAAAATCCTGAAGTGTTTACTCGTGGTACTTTAATCAATGGATTTGCTTCAAAACGTGCTCAATGCGAAAAAAATTCATTTGAATTGCTACGCTCGGAAATTCTTCGCATGGTAAAAGAAGGTGTTGGGAGCAAACCCAAATTTCCTAAAAAGTCTTCACCATTGCAAAAAAAGAAACAGAAAAAAAATCCTGTTCCCTTAATTGAAGATAAAACACCTCCAAATATGAGTGTTACAAGAGACATTGTGGAAGCAATGACAGCAGAAAAACAAATTAAAGAAGCTCTTGGATTTCACTGTCGTGTCGCATTTAATGAAGCTGGGGAAAGCCAAGTTACGTTTAATTTAAAAAACAAAAAAGATTTAAATACTTTTATTGACATGGTTACACCCAATTTATTTTGATTTTAAGGATGAAAGATAAGAAATAATGACAATAAACCCTAAAGATATCGAATCTGAATTGAGCTATGCATATTTACATGCTGTAGCTTCAGCAGCAGGATTTACCTGTTCTCTTCCTACGAGGTTAGAAGATAATCTTGGAATTGATGTTACATTAAGAACGGGTTCTAAACTTGATCCCGAATCAAAATTATATGATTTTTCTGTGGACATTCAACTCAAAGCAACGATGAAACAGCTTAAAACACAACAGGATAAAATAGAGTATAGTTTCCGTGGGATCAAACAATATGATAAATTAAGATCAAAAAATAATGCAAACCCCAAAATTGTCATCTTATTAATGTTGCCAGAAAATAAAGAAGAGTGGCTCTCCATTTCAAGTAAACAACTCATTTTAAAAAATGCGGCTTACTGGGTAAGCTTATATGGTGCTCTTGAAAGTGAAAATGCCACAAGACAAACAATATATTTTCCTACAAGTAATCTACTTACCGTAACAAGTTTAAATGATTTAATGATCAAAATTTCAAAAGAGGAAAAAATCAATTATGAACAATTATGAACAAGTCACCGGCATTTATCCAAAAGACATCATTGCTTACGTAACGCAACATGGTTGGAAATTAGAAAACAAACTTATTGATAGTAGTTTAAATCTTTATAATAATAGCAGTTATGAAAATAGGCAGTTGCAAATTCCAACAAAAACAGAATTTGATGATTATCCAGAGCTTTTAACGAGACTTGCTGAAAAATTATCTATTATTGAAAAGAGACCTTTTGAACAAATAATAAATGATTGGCGTTCTGCAAACTCAGACATCATCCGTTTAAGACTAAAAACAAAGGATGATTATAAAATTTCATTTTCTAAAGCTTTGCAGACCATGGAATCAACAAAAAAAGCTATTATTGCTTCTGCTTGTAGTCTTCTTTCTCCACAAAAGCATCATGCAAAACTCAGAAGATCAGAAGCAAATGAACTCATGGACGCTTGCAAGATGGAACAAACCGAAAAAGGCAGTTTTATTATAAAAGTTTCTTGCCCCATATATGCTGTAGATGATATTTCAATAGCAGGATCATCAAAAGAAAATCCTTTTGTCCGCAGAGTCATGAGTGGATTTATAAAATCATTAAAAGATATTAAAGAACTGGCTTCTAATGATAATGATGAAAATGATATTCCCGAAACTTTAAGCTCAAACTTTTGTAGTGCGATTCGTAACATAATTTTAGAAGATGAAGTTGAATTTTCAGCATTTTGGGCACTCAATTTAGAACAGACAGATAAAAGCATTTTAAAACCCATTACTTTAAAACCTGATCTCATCCCACAAATTGAACGCCTAGAAGCAAAACTTCGTCCTACTCCACCATCTCAAAACCATGCTATATATGGGACAGTTGAAAATTTGGATGGACAAATAGGTGATGATAATAAAAGATCAGGAGATGTAACAATCAAGTTTATTCATGATGATGAAATTCTATTTGCAAAAGTAATATTGAATTCTGAACAGCATGAAATTGCCATTGAAGCTTATAGAACTGGTGCATATGTTAAAGTAACTGGATTTTTAAAAAGAGGAATCCGTAGCAATAGAATTGAAAAGATAGAGAATTTTGACCTAGCAGAAAAATTAAAATAAGGATTTTTTTATTTAGTTAAATTATAATTATTTTTAGTAATATATTCTGTTTATTATCAACATTCTAATCTTTCAATGGTTAATGAATAACCTTCAGCGTGTTTTATTAAAAATAATGAGAGACTTTTTTCCTTAAATTTGAAATTTGCTTCAAAAGCTATATCAATTCCATCAACCATTTTTAATTCAAAATTATTTTTTGCATATGTTATTAAATCAGTTCTATCACTGAGATTCTCAAAATCTATTTCAGTAAGATGATCTTTTCTTTTACTTCCTTCAGTTCTATTTTTTCTATAAGAAGCCCTCAGAATTGAGTTGTATTTATGAGTATCAATATGAATAATACTAGCATTATCATTCATAGATATTTCTAATATTTTCTCAAATATTATTTTAGAATCTACTTTCTCATCAGCCTTAATAAAAGGAGTTTCCTCCCATAATCTTAGATATTTTGGTTCATGATCAGGTGAATTAAAATCTACATATTTAACTGTATCTTTAAACTTAAGATCAATAACAAACTCATTTACCGTTT
>NZ_JBIPMD010000113.1:0-10063 GCF_044369315.1 Silvanigrella sp. | reverse complement strand
AAATAAAATATAACAATAAAATTAATATGTTAAATAATGAAAAAATGAAAGGTGGGTATTTATACTTACTAGTTTGTATAACTCTTTTCTCTTTTTTTAAATAAACTATATGAATTATACTTTTTTATGGCTTCACCATGAAAAACAACGGAAGCGAGGCATTTTTCTTCACAGCCATGTTTTTCTGCAAGCAACCCTCTTAATTTACCTAAAGCAAATGGTTTTGAAGTCGTTATTGCTTTGCCACATTTTTCACATCGAATTGTTTTTATCTCAATATCATATCTTTTTGCCCATATTTGATAATCTTCTAAAGGATATAAAATCCCCATGAATAATCCTCCTTCAAGTATATTGAAATTAAAATAATTAATATAAATATTGAATTAAAATATTTTACTAAAGAATGAATATATAACGAGATTTTCATACAAATGACGAATAAATTTTTAATAATTATTTAATAAAATAAATTGATATTCAAATATTAAATGAATTGAATTCAAATTTTATAGATATAAGTAAATATCATAAAATTCTTTAAAAACCGCCATTGTCTTTAAGTATCTTATATCAATAAGAAATAACTGTCAACTAACTTGACAAAATGATTTTAATTTGAAGAATTGAACCAATAAAATATAAATAATATAAAATAATATAAAAAAACCACTCATAAAGAGTGGTTTTAATGCATTAAACTAAGTTTTAAATTAGTTAGAAGCTGGTGCAGCTGGTGCTTCTGCAGCTGGTGCTGCATCAGATTTAGCAGCTTCCTTGTTAGCTTTCTTTTTCTTGTGAGCAGTTTTTTTGTGCTCTTTCTTTTTGTGCTCAGCTTTTTTCTTTTCAGCAGCTGGTTTAGCTTCTGGAGAAGTTTCGCTAGCAGCAGCTGTAGGAGCCGCAGCAGCTGTAGGAGCCGCAGCAGCTGTAGGAGCCGCAGCAGCTGTAGGAGCCGCAGCAGCAGGAGCCGCAGCAGCAGGAGCAGCTGTTTCATCAGCAAATGCGGAAGTGAAAACAGAAAGAGCAGCAGCAGTTGCAACTAATGTAGATAAAAGTTTCATAATAAAACCTCCAAAATGGCTACGAAATAAATTGTAAATAGAAGAGGAGCAAAAAAATCATCCTCGAATTATACAAACGTATGCAAATCGAAATTTATTCCAACTTAAATTTTTTTACTGAAAATTATTTTTCTTCAGTATATTCAATTTTTGCTGTTTCAAGAATTTTTGCAATTACTTTACGGATCATCACTTGGCCACGGAATTCATCATAAATTTGAGTTCCTGCACGTTTTACGAGTTCGCGCGGATCCATTCTATTTGCCATAGCATAAGCTGCTATATCTCTTAGCATTTCATCATCACTTACAGAAATGCCTTCTTGGCGAGCAATATGCCCAAGAGCTAAAATCCCACGAACTTGTTTATTTGCCCAATCACGATATTTTGCACGAACGGACTCATCATCGCTTTTTACTTGAGCTTCTTTTGAAGCATTTGCATTGGCATCTGAAATCGCTCTATCAATAGTGCTTTCAATTAAGCTTTCTGCAACATCAAAATTATTCTTTGCAAGAACGTGATCAACAATTTGAGCAAATGCAGCATTAGAACGTGCATCTTCATTGGATTTTTTGATTGTTTCTATAATGTTATTTTTTGCTTCATCCATAGTTTGATGACCAAGGCGTTTTGCAAACTCTTCATCTAATGGAGCAGGAACAATAGTTTCAACTGAGTTTAAAACCAATTGAAATTCAACAGTTTTTCCTTTTAATTCCGTATCTTGGTAATTTTCAGGATAAGTAACTGCAAAAGTTTTAGTATCAGAAGCCTTTAAACCAATAATTGCTTCTTCAATAGCTGGAATATTAGAGCCATTTAATTCAATTAATTGAGTCACAGCTTCTTTTTCTTTTAATTCAATTCCATCTTGAAATACTTTGTATGTTACATTAGCAACATCACCTTTTACAACAGCTCTTCCTGTTTCATCTTTTTCAGTTTTACCCAGAACTCGAGCATAACTTGTTAAAAGTTTTTCCAACTCCGTTTCAGGATTAATATTTAAATTAGGATTCATTTTAACAGTAACATCAGAGTAATCTTTAATATCAATTTTTGGATTGATATCTACAGTTGCAGAAAATTCAAAATCTTTATTTTCATCAAACTGATTTTCTGGCTCAATGTGTGGATAGCTAACAATTTGAAAATCAACTTCTTTAGAAGCATCTGAATAGGCTGAATTGATCACTTTATCAGCAGCTTTTTTAACGATATCGCCCAAATAAAATTTGCGAATAAGAGCTTGAGGTGCTTTTCCTTTACGAAATCCTCTTACTTCAGCAGTTTTTTGAATTTCTGAAGCGACTTCGGAAAAAGCGATTTTGATTGAAGCAGCTGGTACAGAAATTTTAAATTTACGGCGGGTGCTGTTAACTTCTTCAATAGTTGAGGAAAATGTCATTTTTTGTTCCTACTTACAGTGTAATCCTAGATAAGGATGTTGCTTTAAAAGTTGCCAAGTCCGAAAAAGAGAGCAAAGCAAACACGATTTGATTAGCTACGAACAATTACTAAAGAGAGGCTAATAGGTCAATACTGAAGTGCATTTTGAAATAATAAAGAAGAAAATTTTACAAAGTTTAAGGATTACGAGTTCGCTTTAAATGCCAAAGGCTGCAAAACATTCCAAACGTCGCGTCGCCAATGAGGAAAATCTCGTAAATCACGAATACTAGAGAGGAAAAAGACTCTCATGGAAAGACCATCTAAGGATATATTCCTCATTTCTGAATTTTCTAAGAAATCAGAACTATTCAGATTTTTATCTAAATGAGTTAAGGACTGAAGCGCTCGATAGCCAAAACAGAGGATGACTTTGGGCTCTACTTGAAAGATCTCTTGTGAGAGATTACGCAGACCGCATGTTTTGATTGCATTTTCAGGAAGACCTCGCTCAGGTACGCATTTTATCGCAAAAGAAAAGTGGCAATCTTTTAATATATTTAATTTATTTAATAAGTTTAATACTATGGAAGAAATTGGGGACTGAATCGAAAAAACGTCTTCGCTAGCTTCATCTATGGTGTCTGGAAAGTCAGATAAAACAAAAAAAGATTTTGAAATCATTTTTGTTTCAATAAGAACCCTTTTTCTTTTGTCAGATAAAGAGCAAGCGGTACATTTAGAAATATTTAAAAAGGGACTTTCTTTTTCTTGAATTTGAGTGCAAAGCGGATTAAAATTCGGATCCGAAATAGGAAATCGCACCATTCCTTCATTGATACCTAAAAGTAACTTATCTTTAATTTGATTTTGTATTTTTTGTAAGTCACTCACACTAAGACTCTCCTAAAAATGCTAAGAGTATCGATTGGTATAAGCCGTAATTTAATTATATATTTTTGTAAAGTAATTCGAAATTAAAAATTTATAATAGCTTTTCTGCTGCTTTTTCACCAATATCTTCACGACGAGGAAGTGCTTTTGTATACTTTATAATAAAACGTTCTAGTTTTGGAAAAAATTGAAAATAAGTTAACACAGGATTCATCCAACCCGTAGTTATGCAATAGTATTTATTAAAAGGAACTGTGTGATGTATTTTATGATGTTCTGGATTTAATAATATTCGAGTTTTTTGCAGAAAGCGTAGAAATTTATTAGGGTTTTTACTATGTGCCCATTTATGTATTTGATTTGTAAATAAAACAAATATAGTCATAAAAAAAACAATATAAACAAAAAAAGATGTTACTTTAAAATTATCACCAACATTCAAAAAAAGACAAACAAATAAGACAGGAGTTCCAGCTAATGCGCACGCTGCATTTGTCTCAATAAAATCATGTCGAGTAATAGCAAGCTCATCGACATGGTGTTCGCGAAAAGGACGAATAAGAGCTGGACCTAAAAGAGGAATATCTACAGACCCCCATGTGTCACCAGCCCAATGAACAACCCCTCCAATAAAATCGCTTAATACCCATCCTATGATAAGAGCAGGAATTGTTAAAAACCATAAATCCGTAAATGAAAAAATGATTTTCCAAATAATAATACCTGAAAAGGTAAAAAATAAAATAAGACCTAAATATTCAATAAAACGAAACCATTTAGGGTAGCCATTGGCGAGTTCTTCATGATTTCTTTGAACAATATCTGATGAAGTGGTCTTTCTTTTATCTTCCATAATAAACACCCCATTTTTATTATCTAAAAACACAAGATCTCATTATGTTATCATATTTTGAAAATTTTTAAAATAGAGTCGAAAATTTATAAAAACGGCAATAATTTATCCTCTATCGCTATTTTTTAAAATATCTTTTAAAACACCATAAACTTGATCTACATGGTCAGCTACTTTTACTTTTCTCCATTCGGCAACAACAAGGCCCTCTGGACTGATTAAAAAAGTGGAACGTTCAATTCCCATATACTTTTTTCCGTACATGCTTTTTTCTTTCCATACACCAAAAGATTCACAGAGCTTTCCTTCTTCATCTGATAAAAGTAAAAAACTCAAACCTTCTTTTTTGATAAATTTTTGGTGGCTTAAACAGGAATCTTTACTCACCCCTATTACATTGCAATCAAGGGATTTAAATATTTTTAATTTTTTTTGAAAGTCATTTGCCTCGATTGTACATCCAGAAGTCATATCTTTCGGGTAAAAATAAAGAATATTCCAGTTACCTATCAAATCATCATTTGTTACTTTATTAGACTCTGAATCTAAAACAGAAAATCTTTTAACCTTAAATGGTTTTAATAAAATCGGTGATATTACTTTTTTCGCTACAGGCATTTCATTTACCTCTAAAACAAAGGGACTTCAACTTCTCGTTTTTCATTTTGATATGCATTTTTTCTATGATCTGCTGTTGCTAACGCAACAGGAGAAAGATCTAAATAAGGTTGTAAATTAGGATTAAGCCCCAATTGAATACTTTCAAAATCTAAGGCTGCTGTTCCTGAGTTCACTAAAACAATTGGCAACTCAAATGCATCTGCAAATAACTTTTCAAATTCCAATACAACAGAAGAAGAAGCAGACGTTAACCATATTTGATTTAATTTTAAATTCCATAAAATTTCAGTAAGCTTCACAGAGGGTAAAGTACTTTTTAAAAGTTCTTCTTTAAGTCTATCTTTAACAGATTCCCTAATTTTTTTCCCCACTTTTTTTATGGAGCCTTGCGCATCTTCTTTTTCGTGCCCCAAGGCCTCAAGAGCAGCACGTAATTGTAGTTTCATATAAGTCGCGGGAATTTTTTTCTTATCAGAACGCATTCCAAATAAAAATACATTTTCATAAATTAAGGAATGAGGATTGTCTATTTTTGCTTCACCTGTAAATGGATGACAAAAACCAGATGCTTCTTCCCTTGTATCATCAAGATCTATTGGAGAAATAAAAGCTTTTTGCACACGCTCTAATATCCATTGAAAAGAAATATCTTTTCCGGGAGATAAAATTTGAAAGCGCTTAATCGCTAGAGATCCAGTTGCAATAGGCATAATCCATCTTTCTTTTGAATAATTCTAAATCTGTATCTTATCAGAAAGAATAAGATATCTTCTAACTTACATTTTATTAAAAAAATTACAAACAAAAAAATATAAAAATGCTTACCATAATAAAAATTTTATTAGGATAATGATTCATTTTTATTATTTTAAAATTATGGGATATTTTTGATAAATTTTTTATTAATAATTTTTAATAAATTTTTCATATTAATATAATTATATTTTTTATAATAGATTACCAAAAAAATAATTATAAATAAAATTTCTAGCATAAATATACATTTCAATAAATTCTTTATTATATATTACAAATAATTATAAGTTATAAATTATTTCTATACTTTTCCATAATTTCACGAAATAAAATTTGATTTTTATCTACATATAAAATAAACGTTAATGCACATTCAAAGGAATGAATGGGAATCTAAACAAGGAGGTTTTTTTATGAAAAAGAACAATTATTTTAATATTAACAATTTGTTATTTAGTAAAATTGGATTTGTTGTTTTATCTAGTTTTCATATTATGACTTCAGCACAGCAAAATAGTTCACATAATTATGAATTTGATAAATCAATACAAAGATGCAATGAAGATATTGGAAAAATTAAAAATATAAATGATTTATTAAGTAATTTAAAATCACTTGATTTAGAATGTTATAATAAAGTATCTAATTTTAATCCCAGTTTAGTTGAAGGATACCTTAATCAAGAGAGTATGCTTAAAATAGCTCAAACTGCAAAAGAATTATTAGAAAATCGTTATGATTCTATAAGAGATTCAATTCAAGTACCGAATTCAAAAAAACAAGTTTTAGAAAAAACACAAATAGATCTCCTTTTAAAATTATCAAATATTCTGAATACAGCTTACTATTTACAATCATTAAATAAAAATTTTGTTTCAAATCCACAATATGAAAAACAATTAAAAGAATTCATTTCTTCAATCACTTATACCTACGCAATTTTGATTCATTATCAAAAAATAAATAATTCTACAGATGAAGAAAAAAAATTAAATAAAGAGTTTAAAAAATTATCTAAAGAAGTTTTTGGATTAATTGGTTCCGCAAAATCTTACGAAGAATCTTTAAATTTAATCGAATACGTTACAAAAAATTCTCGTTATATTACAGAAAATAAGACACTTTTAATATACTCAATTTTACCAATTCAACTTGCTTTATCAGCTTCACATGATGCAGACGGTATTTACTTTAAATCCGCTGAAAATATTAATAAATTTAAAAATATTATTGTTAATATTCAAAATATTTTGAAAAATGATAAAGGAATCATTAATGATTCTTTTTATGAAAATTATATTTTAGAAATAGGAAAATTTTTAAGATACAATAGTGTTAAAAATGGAATTATTGAGACCCTAAGAGAAGTAATTAAAAAAACAACTGGTGGCGATTTAAATGATCCCAAAAACAAACCATCTACCTTTTGGTTAGAAGCAACTTCCGTATTAGAATATTATGAAATTTTAAATAGAGACACCTGTAAAACGTTTACTGATGCAAATGGAGCGGACGCTTGTAAAGTAAAATCCAAATTAAGCAAATCTTTATTCAAAAATAGATATATTTATGATGAAGGTAGTATTGTCATTTACAGTTCGTTAAACAAAGATGAGGCAAATAAAATTTATTTTTCAATGAAACAAGTTGAAAATCAATATAAAAATGCTTTACAATTATTTGAACCCATTAAAAATGATAGAAATAATAGGTTATATGTTTATATTTATCCTACAAAAAAAGATTATCTTAACTATAAACCTTACATTAGCGATCTTGATAAAGAAGAAGACGGTGGTGTTTATATAGATAGCAGGGGAGCGTTTTATACCTTTGCTGGGAATCAATTTTTAGAAGATTATGTAAAACACGAATATATTCACTATTTGAATAGTAGATATCTATACAAAAATTTTGCAAATGAGACAAAACAACCAAATCCTTGGAAACATATGGATTGGTTTATCGAAGGTTCTGCAGATTTTTTTGCTGGTAGTAAAAAAACTGGAATTGGAATTTCTGAGTTAAGATATAATTCTTTTTTAACTAATAAAAAAGTGATTCCTATTTATGAAATATTAGATTCAAAATATGAATCAGAATATTCTGATAGATTTTATTTTACTCATTTTCTATTTAATAAACATAAAGATATTTTTGATAATTTCATAAAATTAATTAAAAACAATGATACAAATAAATTTATGGATTTAATTCATGAACTATCAAGAAATGAAGAATTAAATACAGAATTTCAAAATTATGTAAAAAGTTTAAAATTTGAAAAAGAAGATATTGCAAAAATAAATAACAACATTAGTGATTTTTTTGTTGATATAAATAAATTTAAAGAAAGTTTTCATTCTATATATCAAAACAGCAAATGTGAACTTTTAGCAAGTAGTATAAATTCTGATAGTAAAAAAATAAATCAAATTGCCCGTGTATCCTGCTCTATTCGTTTAAATTCTTCAGAAGAAAATAAATTAAATAAATTGCTTGAAATCCCTCAACACAGCCAAACAAACTGCTTGTTTGATAAAATAAATAAACAGTTTGTTTGTGAAGGAGCAGTTAAATCAGCAAATTTTGCCGATTTATCCTCCTCACTTAAAACAAAAATTCAAAATCTTGAGTCAGAGCAATTTGATAGAACTTTCCCAATATATAATGATAATTTTTTCTTTTTTAAAGGTGATATTTACTCATCTACTCTTGCAAAAGGAAATAGAGACGAGGGGTGGTATTACGAATATGTTTTAAGAGATAAAAATACTTCGTTTGAAGTCGATCCCGATGGTGAATACTCATTTCGTAACAAAGATAACTTTGAAAAAGTTACAAAAACAGTTACAATTAATGGAAAAGAAATTGAATTATCTTTTTTCAAATTTAAAGATTTTGATAAACGAATTTTTGCTAATAAAATTCCAACAAGAAAAGTAGAACAAAATAACGGTACTTTTTATGATTATGCAGATATGAGTTTATACAGAAATGAAGGAAGCATTGAAAATACAACCGATAGTTTTAGAGTTTTTGATGATAAATTTAGATACGATGAAGTTAATGATTACGATTTTAAAGTAAAAGAGAATCCCTCTGGTTCTATCGTAAATATACATAATCGTTATATGTTTCAATATATAAACAATAACCCTAAAAAAGATGATAAAATTACATTTACTGTATTTAGACATAATGAAGAAAAAGGTGAAATCACATTACCAATAGACAATACTTTTACCAGTGATTACTTTGAAGATATTAAAAATCAAGAAATAATAATTGATGAAACCATTCATTATACTGTTAAAAAAAGTAACCTTGATAATTTTCTATACAAAGATATGAATAAAGATACTTTTATTTCAGGTATAAAATATAACTTTACTTTACTTCAAGATTTAAAGTGTAATAAATCTCAATTATGGGATGATGGTTATTTTAGATTCACAAAAAGAAAAGGTTGTAATGAAAAAACCGATGAAGCTATCGTAACCGTAACAAAAGTAACAAACAAAGGATTGTCTAAAGTGAGAACTGTGAAAGTCATTTTCACAATTGATTAATCCAGTTTTTAGATAAAAAGTTAAACAAAGTTTTAACTCGATTATTTTGGAGTTTTCCAGTTGGAGTTAATAACCAAACACTCCCATAGTCTTCCAACTGGTCTTCTAAATGAATTTCTATCAATTCCTTAGACAATAAATATTTTTTAAGGTCCCAATAAGAACGTATCGCTATTGCTTGCCCCTCAATAGCGTATTGATTTAAAACATTGGATTGATTTGAAATTAGAGTTCGCAGTTCAGAATAATCTCCTAATTTGATTTTACTATTTTTAAATAATATTCTCTCATGTATTTCAAGAAAAACTAAATTATGTTTCTTTAAATCAGTTAAGGTTTGAGGAGTTCCAAATTTATTTAAATAAGATGGTGTTGCACAAAAAATTAATTTATTAGAACCCATTTTTTTACCATGAAGGGAAGTCGATTCTAAATTTCCAATTCTTATTGCTAAATCTATATTATTTTCAATTAAATCCAAATAACTATCTGTTACTGTCAATTCAATTTTTATTTTTGGATAGAGTGATAAAAATTTTGTAATTTGTTCACCTATAAAACTTGTTGCTATTGCAGTTGAACAAGTTAAATGTATTTTACCCTGCATTTCTTGCGATTGATTTAAAGAGGACTCAAACTCTTTCAATGAATCTATTAATTTTTGTGCGTATTGAAATAAAACAAGAGCATCTTGAGTGGGTGTTACATTTCTAGTACTGCGAATAAATAACGGAAACCCAAACTTTTCTTCTAAATTATTAATTTTATTAGAAATAGCAGCTTTTGATATTTTTAGCTTTTTAGCTGCTTCTGTAAAGCTTCTTTCTTGATAAATATACAGAAATGCATAAATATCATCTAAATTACTAATTTTCATAGACTAATCCTCTATTGTCAATTATATATTAACAATG
>NZ_JBIPMD010000322.1:0-3027 GCF_044369315.1 Silvanigrella sp. | reverse complement strand
AGAAACCTAGAAACCCAAATCAGTAAAAAGGGAGACTCCCCCCTGGAGAACCATTAAAGTATGGGATTAAGGGTCCAAACAAATATAAGCTCGATCAATGCTCAAAGGAACTTATCCGTGTCTACTTTATTACTAGCAAAGCACACCGAACGGGTTTCAAGCGGGTACAGAATTAATAAAGCTGCAGATGATGCAGCTGGTTTAGCTATTTCTGAAAAACTCCGCTCTCAAGTTAGAGGTTTAGTTCAAGCAAGAAGAAATACTTCTGATGGAATTAGTTTAATTCAGACAGCAGAAGGCGGACTTCAAGAAATATCAAATATGTTAATAAGATTAAAAGAACTTACCGTTCAAGCTGCAAGTGATACCATTGGCGATCTGGAACGTGGACATATTCAAAAAGAATTTGTTGCTTTAAAAGATGAAATCGATCGTATTGCAACTTCTACAGAATTTAATGGCACTAGATTGCTTACCGGCGTTGCAGAAATACCAGCTGTTTTAAAGGAAAATAGCAACCCTCCTCCTCTCGAAATTCAAGTGGGAGCTTCCTACTACGAAGAGGTGGATGATTTATATAAAGTTCGAAACCCTACTCATATCATTCGAATTAATTTAGATAAAATTAATGCTCTTACGGGTGGAGAAGGTTCTCTAGAAATAGGAAACGTAACAGACGAAGAAGGCACAAGAGTAGATAAAAAAGAATTTGCCCAAAAAAGCATGTTAAGAATTGATAATGCTATTAACAAAGTAAATGAATATAGAGCTATTTTAGGGGCAGTACAAAATAGAATGGAACATACCGTTGCAAATACAAGTATTACCATTGAAAATTTAGAGACTGCAAAATCAAGAATAAAAGATGCGGACTATGCCGAAGAAAGCTCTCATGTCGTTCAACAAGGAATTCTACAAAAAGCTGGTATTTCGGTACTTTCTCAAGCGAATCAGATTCCAGAAATGGCTCTAAAGCTTTTAGGTTGATCCTAAAAGATTATTTGGTTAAGACAAGTCCACAGAACCATTTTCTGATTCTGATTTATTGAAGGCTTTGTCTAAATATGCAAACTAAAAATCTAAGTACTACCAAAATATTCATACAAGATGTAACTCTTCTTGATTGTGCTATACTTTATCCAAGTTTAGGACCAAAAGGGAGAAGCTGGTATGTTGATGTTATTTGGGAAGGAAATAAAGATCAAAATGGAGTTTTATTTGATTTTAGTTTAGCTAAAAAATCTGCAAAAAGCACAATAGATCATGAATTTGATCATAAATTATTAGTAAAACCAAGTTCTATTCGTTTTCAATCAAATTCACAAATTATTATAATTGGCAACTGTAAAGAGAATGATAATAATTCTATTTTTGCAATTAATACTTATAATAATTCAGTAAAAAAAGTTTCTAGAGAAACCTTAATTGCTTTAGATAACAATGATGTTACTTTACTTGAAAAAGAAATAGCTCAATCTATATTAAGAAATTCTCCTGAAAATGTAATTAGTGTGACTGTAACTTTAAGAGAGCATGAAAATCATTCAAAATCAAATTACTTTAGCTATACACATAGTCTTTGCCATCATTACGGAAATTGCCAAAGATTTCATGGACACAGTAATATTTTAGAAGTATTTAAAAATGGTAAATTAGATTTAGAAAAAAGCGCTAATGCTGCAAAAAAATTAAATAACTCTTATATTATATCAAGAAACTATGTTATTTTTGAGTGGAATACCAAACTTATTAATGAATTGATAGAACATTGCCCCGAAATTGAAGAGGCTAAAGCGAGTTTAATTGCAGCACAATATAAAGGAACTCAAGGAGAAGTTGCCGTAATTATGCCTAAAGAAAATGTATTTACTTTAGAACAAGAAAGTACTGTGGAAAATCTTGCTGAATTTGTGAGAAAATTATTTTCCTTAAATGAAACCGATCTTGAAATTAGAGCTTATGAAGGTTTATCAAAAGGTTCTATTTGCAATTAAATATTTTAAATTTTTAAAGGAATAATATGAGCACTAGTTTTCTAATTAATGAAATTTACCCATGCCTGCAAGGCGAAGGAATTAATGTTGGAAAACCATCTCTTCTAGTTCGTTTTCAAATTTGTAATTTACGTTGTGTATGGTGTGACACTCCATACACTCATACTTTTAAAAGCGATCCTTTAAAAAAAACAGAGCCAAATGGAAAACAAAAATATAATAGACAAACATTAGAGTCTCTTGTTCAAAATATTCAATCCCAAAATATAAAACATCTTATTCTATCGGGTGGTGAACCCACACTTCATAATTTAGGTTTATTAATGCGGACATTAGGTTATTCTTTTTCAGCTGAAGTAGAAAGTAACGGAACTAGAATACCTCATCTCCAAATACCAAATTTTTTAGAAGATGATTATAAATTAATGCAATGGAATATTTCTCCAAAATTTTCAAATGCAGGTGAAAAAATAGAGCCTGAAGCTCTTAAACATTGGTCAAATCTTGCAAAAACACATCATTCTATTTTTTTTAAATTTGTTGTTCGAAAATCAGAAGTAACAAAAGATATAAATGAAATTTTGAGTCTTTTAAAAGATTACAATATTTCAAATGATCGTGTATTTTTAATGGCTGAAGGAATAACCGTTGAATCTCAGCTAGCAAATATTTGGCTCCATGATGAGTGTTTAAAATATGGATTTAGATACACCCCCCGACTACATATTTTATTATTTGGAAATAAAAGAGGCGTTTAAAAAAAATAATGATAAAATAAAATATCTGATTGCTTTAAAAACAGGATTTATAAAGTGATTAAAAATATTATTATTTTATCTTTTTTGTTAATACAAATAAAAAGCTATGCTATTTCTAAAAAAATTACTTTAAGAATTTGCGCTAATGATTGATCCTCCCCTAAGAAAGTAGACACCCAGATCCGAAAAAAACTTATAGGAAAGAGGTGTTGAAATGGTGTTAACCAAAAGAAGGTATACAAGCGAATTCAAGCAAGGGGCGATTGAGCTTACAA
>NZ_JBIPMD010000112.1:0-10134 GCF_044369315.1 Silvanigrella sp. | reverse complement strand
TACGCAATGAATATCATCTCTGGGAGCCGGATGTGGGAAAACTACAAGTCCGGTTCTGCAGGGGTTTCATGGCAATGAATTACTTTATTTGAAAGGAAATAAAAGTCATGTCTCTACCTACCAAAAAAATAATATTATCTTTTCTTTTAGTTCTTTCTTTTCCTTCTGTTTATGCTTGTTCAGATCATGAATCAGCCTCAAATAATATAAAGCATGAAAAAGTAGAAAAATGTGAAGATTTAAAATGTGTTCGGAATCATATTGACGAAATAAACAAAGAAATTATATCACTATTAGCGAAAAGAATGGAATATGTGAATCAGGCTGGAGAAATTAAATTAAAAAATAATATTGCATTAGCTTATGATAAAAAAAGATCTGATCAAGTTGTAGACACTGCCGAAGAGTTTGGTAAATCAAAAGGCCTTCCAGAAGGATTTACAAAAAGTGTATTTCAAGTAATTGTTGATAAATCTGCTGAAAGTGAACAAAAAAGTATGGATCAAAATAAAGTAAAAAAATAAGAAATAGTTAAAATTTATTCATCAGAAAGTTCTGGAAATCGGCTTAAAATAATTTTTTCTATTTCGACTGAATTTTCTTCGAGCGCTTTTCCAGTAACATCTAATACAGGCCATCTTTTATTTTTCTTAAATATTTCTCGGCTCCATTCCAGTTCTTCAAATATTTTTTCAATATCAGCATAATCACCAATATCATTTGTGCCTAAAGCTTCGATTCTTGCTACTCTAATTTCAGCTAAACGAGTAGGGTCAATAATAAGTCCTATTATTTTATTTTGATCTACTTTTGAAAGTTCAATCGGTGGATCAATTCCTGGAACTAAAGGAATATTTGCTACTTTATAACCTTTGTGCCCCAAATACATAGAAAGTGGAGTTTTAGAAGTTCTAGATACACCAATTAAAATAATATCTGCTTCTGGTAAATCAGAAGAAATAACACCATCATCATGTCTTACAGTGTATTCAATTGCACTAATTCGTTTAAAATAACCTTCATCTAATTGACGTAACAGACCTGGAATAGAGCTAGGACGTTTTCCTAATTGTTCGGATAATGTTTCTAAGAGTGGAAATAAAACATCAACAACCTTTACTCCTAATTGCATAGAACGAGATATTAAAAACACTCTCAGTTCAGGATTAACTAAAGTAGCAACGACAGTTGCATTTTTATTTTTAGCGGAAAGGAGCATTTCCTCTAACATTTCACGGCTCCTTACTTTATTGTATCTTTCAATATGCATTTCTGCGTGTTCAAATTGAACACGAACAGCTCGAACAATACTTAAAGCGGTTTCTCCTGTACCATCTGATACCGTAAAAATATTTGGAATACTTAAATTTGTATTCAATTTATTCATATTTAATCCTCAAATCTCGAAAATAATTCTGATAAATTTTTTGTAGGCAGTGTGCAGCCTTTTTTGTTGCAAAAAGAATATTCAGCTTCATAATTAAGAGAGAATAGATCTTTAATGTATTCATGAATATTTTCTAATTCATATTTTGAATTTAACACACCACCTAGAATAGAATAATCATTTAAATGATTAATACAAGCAGAATAGGCTAAGTGAAAATTTTGAAGAGGGGCAGAGATGTCGTTTTTATTATTGATAATAATAACATTTTTATATTCTAAAAATTTAATTTTTTGAAGCATCTGAGCGCAAGCAGTTGGTATTTTTTGAGACAAAATAACTGTATTAGATACAGAAATTAATGCAAGAGACTCAATCATTTTGTGATCGCTCGGTGAAATTTTATTATAATTGTCTATACTTCCTAGCCAAAGAACAAACTTTGTTAAGCTTCCAAATATTGCAGAATTTGGACTATATATCACATTATCTTCAAACTTAATTGGTCTATTAATAAGATCTTTGTCATTTTTAGAATAATATAAAGTTCCTGAAATAGGATCAACATAATTTTTATGAATTGTTTTAACAATTTCTAATATTTCTTTAATTAAACTTTCGCAACCCGTAATTAAAATACTTTCAATACATGCTTCTAGTAAAAATCCTAAATCGTCTACAAAGGGAGATATTTTTGCTTGTCCATTAGTATAAACATGAAAATATCCTTGTGGTGATTTAAAGTTTTTAAAAATACTTTGAATTAAACTCAATCCCTGTTTAAGAAAATCGGTATTATTTAAAATAATTGAAGATTGAATAAACGCAGTAGCAGTAAGAGCGTTCCATGAAAGCAGGCACTTATTATCAAGGCCAGGTCTTATTCTTTTATTTCTCTCATTAAATAAAGTTTTTCTTATTTCGGAATAATAGGTTTTTCCATCTTCTAAAGAAATTGATATTTCATCACAAAACTTTTTAAAATCTTGTGGAACTGTTAATATATTAGATCCCTCAAAGTTCCCGATATTTGTTACTTTATATAATCTTTTTGCAAATTCCAGAAGCTCAGAATTGTTTTTAAAAAGTTCTGTAAATTCAGATTCTAAAAAAGTATAAAATAACCCTTCTTCACCTTCACTATCAGCATCTTCTGCACTAAAATATAATCCCGTTTTTTTACACTTTAAATCCCGTTCTAAATATTCAAAAATACTTTCAGATACTTTTTGAAACTCAAGAGATAAATCTTTATTATTTTCTTTTAATAAATTACTAGCAATAGCGTATAAAGTAAGCAATTGAGCGTTATCATATAACATTTTTTCAAAATGTGGCACTAGCCATTTGCTATCCACGCTATAACGAGAAATTCCACCCCCTATTTGATCTACTATTCCACCACATCTTATTTTGTCTAAAGTTAAGATTGCATGAGCTTTGTTATGTTTGTTATTTGATAATAACATTGCAGATATTTTAGATGGTTGAGGGAATTTTGGAGCACTTCCAAATCCTCCATTTATTTTATCTTCATCCATTTCAAGTAATTCTAGAAGAGATTTATAAGTTGGCAATAAATGATCAACTATTTTATCAATTGTTATATTTTGATCTGAAATGTGATTTTCTAATTTAACTAAACTGGATTCCATTTTACTTTCATTTAAATAATGAATAATTTTAGAAGATCTTTCTTCTGTTTCTTGGTTATTTTCTATATAAAATTTAGATATTGCTTTAAGAACATCTTTAAATGAAGGATAATTATGTTTCGATTCTAAGGGAAAATAGGTTCCACCATAAAATGGTTTTAGATCGGGAGTTAAAAAAACACTTAATGGCCATCCGCCATGTTTTGTAATGAGCATGACGGCTTCCATATAAATTTCGTCAATGTCCGGTCTTTCTTCTCTGTCCACTTTAATATTAATAAATAATTCATTCATTAATTTTGCAGTTTCTATGTCTTCAAAGCTTTCATGTGCCATAACGTGACACCAATGGCAACTTGAATACCCAATCGATAAAAATATAGGTTTATTTTCTTGTCGTGCTTTTTCAAATGCTTCTTCACACCAAGGAAACCAATTTACAGGATTGCCTTTGTGTTGTAAAAGATAGGGGCTTGTTTCTTTAAATAATTTATTTTCATTTTCCATTTTAATTTCCTGCTAATTATATTTATTTTAGTTATTTTCTGGATTGATAATTTTATCAGAAATTATTTTTTGAATTTCTTTAGAAGATATATCCTCTAAATTTTCTTTAAATCTAGAAATATAAATTCTTCTAATAATAAATTCCTCATCTACTCTATTAATAAGAGTACTATGATTTTCAACAGGTTCAAGGTACCTTAATGAATGAACATCTTTTATAATAATTTTTAAATTATTTTTAGAAGAGTTCTCTTTTCCTTTTGGAGAAAAATTAGTTAAATTTGTACTGTTTTCTATAATTTCAGCAGGACAATCTATTTTTTGTAAATAGTTTGTAATTGTAGGACATAAAGAAGGGATAGTTCTTAAAGTGTTTTTAGGAATAAATTCTTCATAAACTCTTTTCCAAAGTTTTCTATTATAAATTAAATCGGTTAAAATTTCTTTTGTAAATGGTTTTAAATTGGAAGCGTAGTTTTTTTCTATATAGGGAAAAAAACTATGTTCATCAATCGCAAGATATTCATCAATTTGAATTGGTAGAGTAAAATTAGGAAAATTTTTGTTTATATTTTGAAGCATTGCTTCACATGCTGTTACTGTTTTATGAAAATATACTTGCTGATACATGCTCCAGCGAGCTCTCAAATAATCCTCAAAAGCAGAAATTCCACTACGTCTTAATGCTAAGTGATATTTTTTTGTTTTATGATTTAAATAAAATCCAATGGAATCGAGAATTCTTCCTAAGTCAAAGTATCCATAAATGATTCCGCATTCTCTTGAATCTCTTAATAGATAATCCATTCGGTCTGCATCAATTTCACCGCTTACAATTTCATGCAATAAATTTTGCAAACCACTTTTATGGAGATCTCCATTAGAGTTTGGTGATACGGAAAGATCTAAAATGGCACAGATATCTTGTCCCATTTTTACAGATAAAAAATCATCTTCTTCATTAAATATTTTTGAAACAATAATTAGCGTATAAACTTCATGACGAATTTTAAGTTCATTTAAATTGAAATTTTTTTCTTTTAATTTTTTAATTTTATTTTTAAATGGGGTTTTTAGCCATAAAGGTGCATCTAATTGCTCTAAATGACTTCCAAAAGACTCCCATGTTACCATAAACCGTTCGCCTGAGTGACTATAAGGGGCATGACCTATGTCGTGTAATAGTGCAGCAAAACGAAGACATTGTGTCAAATAGGGACAATTTTCTAAATAATGCAAAGCTTCTTTTGTCATACTTAAAGAACCATTCAATTTTTCATTTTCTAAAAAAAATTCTTTTGTATGTTTAGGGGTGTCTTCACAGGATAGATCTAATGATTCTAGCAGTCTTTTTTGGTTATTAATGATTGAATTTAACATTAAATCAGCAACATGCATAACCCCAAGAGAATGTTCAAATCTTGTATGGGTAGCCCCAGGAAAGGCGTAAAGAGTAAATGCAGTCTGAGTTATTCGCCTAAGTCTTTGAAATTCTTTAGAATTTATGATTTTTTTTTCATGCTCAGTAAATGGTATGGTATCGTGCAAAGAATCTCTAATTTTACCAGTAAAAATAAGTTTTAATGTTTTTTTGTCAATTATAGAATATCCTTTACGAGCTATTGTGAGAGCCATTGAGTCTCCTTTTAAATGCCACTCTATAAAAAAGTTATTAATGTTAAATAGGTGCGCAATTACTATGCAAAATAAATTGACAAAATTGGTTTGTCTAGGTAAATTAGATGATGCTTTGACTTGCAAAAACAGGCTTCAAAAGGTCGGTTTTTTAATACAATAAGTTTAGGTTTAACTAATTTCAATGGCGTGATTTGCTTTAGCTTTTGTTTTTTTACTCTTTTTTGATTCAACCAGAGTTTTTAAAAAACATTCTCTTAGGCGACTCACTATTAGTTTTTTTGGGTTATGTCAAATATACTCTTCAATTTTTTTTTTGAAGATGACTTAGCTTTAAAAAAACTTTTTAAAGCTAAAATTTGATAGAACGATTACTTTGGAATTTTAAGATTGCAAATTCAATCTTTGGGTGAAAATCCCTTAAGGCTACAATGAAAATTTGTGGTATATTTTAGAGAGAAATTTTTAAGAATATTTAGAAAGCATCTTCTATTGCTGTTAGATGCAAGAGAGGGCTTTTTGCTTTATTCAAATTTAATATCTTTCTGTAGCGGAATAAGACTGATAAATAATATTCATATTTTATTTTTTCATTAAAAACTTAAGTATTTCTCGTTGTTTTTCTTGACTTTTATTACAAGGTGCAACGGGTTTCTTTTTTCTGGAGGTCTTGCAGCATGAGTGCTGAAAAGTTCTACGATTTCATTGTTGGTCAAAAAGCGGTTTATCCTTGCCATGGTGTTGGAACGATTGAAAATATTGAAGAATGCAGCATTGGCGGAGCTCAACAAGACTTTTATGTCCTTAAAATTCATTCAACAGGCGCTAAAGTGATGGTTCCTACTAGAGCCGCAAAAACTGTTGGTCTTCGTTCTGTTATTTCATTACCAGATGTAGAAAAAGTATTTCAAATTCTTCAGTCTCCATCTAAAAAATCTACTGCAACTTGGAATCGCCGTTTTAGAGCGTTGAATGACAAGTTAAATACAGGTGATTTAGTTGAAATTGCTGAGGTTCTTAGAGATTTATCTTCTTTAAGTTCTGATAAAGAGCTTTCTTTTGGTGAAAAGAAAATGCTTGAGCGCGCACGTAATATGCTTGTCTCTGAAATTTCTGTTGCTCGCGGTGAAGAAAAAAGCGTTATTGAACATGAATTAAATCATATTTTATTTGCGATCTAAATTTTTATTCAATTTCATTCTACAAAGAGCCTCCCAAAAAAGGGAGGCTTTTTTATTTGGTTTTTTTGAAAAATATATAAAATTTTAACAAAATAATTATAAATATATTCATTAAAATTAATTTAAAACATACTTGACATTTTTTAAAAGTTCTCTCAAGGTAATAAAATAATCTTGTTATGTTCATTGCTTTTTTCTTTAAATACATATGCAGAAGAAGTAAGTGTTTTTTGTTCAAATGATTCTGTAAAATGGAAATGGTTATATTTAGATAATAGTTTATTTAAGAAAATAAAAGTAAACGGAACTTTTATGGATAATGTGGTGTAATTTTCAATTTTAAAAAAATATTTTACATATTTTAAAATAGATGGAAATCAGGAGAATATTAATAATCTTATTCAACAAAGCATAATTTACAAATAAACAAATTTCAGTAAAAGAAGCTTTTGAAAAATCTTTGAGGTAGGAAAAACAAATTAATCATCCGCATTTTCTAAAAAATGTTTTGCAAAGCTAGAGAACGTACCATCAACAATTGTATCTCTAATTTTTTCCATTAATCTCTCATAAAACCATGTGTTGTGATATGAAATTAATTTCCATCCAGTAGGTTCTTCGCATTTTGTTAATTGATGCAAATAAGCTCTTGAAAATCTTTTACACACAAAACATCCACAATTTTCATCAATAGGGATTGTTTCTCTAGCATGAAAAACTCTTCTTAATTTTATTTTTCCACCAAAAGTATAAGCGACACCTTGGCGTGCATGGTTTGTTGGAATGATGCAGTCAAACATATCAACTCCAGCAAGAACACTTCGAACTAAATCGTGTGGGGTACCTACCCCCATTAAGTAACGAGGTTTATTTTGAGGAAGAAGTTTTGCTGTAAAGTTTGTAAAATGATCTCTTTCTTCATCGGTTTCACCTACGGCTAATCCGCCAATGGCATATCCATCAAAATCTAAGTTAACAAGAGTTTCTGCGCTTTCTTGTCGAAGATTTTCATAAATGGCACCTTGAACTATTCCAAATAAAGAATTTTCATCTCTCGTTTTTGCTTGTTTGCATCTTTTTGCCCAACGATGCGTTCTGTTCATTGCATCAACGCAAATATCATAGGAGCTAGTTGAAGGTACACAAACATCAAGAACCATCATAATATCGGATCCAATAACTTCTTGAAAAGCGATATCACTTTCAGGAGTTAATCTTTTGTAACTTTGATCAATATAGCTTTTAAAAGTAAGACCTTTTTCACTTATGACTCTTTGGTGTGGTAACGAGAATATTTGAAATCCTCCACTATCTGTTAATATAGGTTTATTCCAACTCATTAATTTATGGTATCCGCCAACATCTTTTAAAATTTCAGGACCTGGTCTTAAATAAAGATGATAGGTGTTACCTAATATAATTTGAACTCCAATGTCTTCTAATTCGGTATGATCAAGGGTTCTGACGGATCCAAAAGTTCCAACAGACATGAATACAGGAGTTTCAATTGTACCGTGAGCAGTATGAATTCTCCCTCTTCTTGCTTCTGAATTTGGATCTTTTGCAATATAATCAAATTTAAGTGCCATTTTTGTGCCTAAAAAAGAAATGAAAAAATCACCAATAAATCTTATTGGAGGAGAAATTATTTTTTAACAATAATTATGAAAATTTCAACAAAAAAATTCAAATAAACAAATGAATATTTGAATCAATGAATTTAATTTCTGAATTTAAATTAAAAATTATTTATGACCGAATATCTTTTTATCTAAAGAGAATTTTCCAGGTCCAATTACAATAAATAAAAGGGACAATAAAACATAAATTACAGGTAATTCATAGGATGCATCTTCTTTAGAAATAAAGGCATTCCCATAAATAAATATATGGCTATAGACGGCCACAATCATAGTGAAAAAAAGACCTAAAGAACTTAAACGCGTTAAAAGTCCTAATATAAGAGCAATTCCTCCTCCAAATTCGGAGAGTGCGGCAAGTGCTTGAAAAAAAGCGGGAACTTGCGCGTCAGCACCCATCCAATGAAATGGATTTAAAATTTTGCTCCAACCATGAATTATAAATGCATATCCAAAAACAATACGTATGATTAATAAAGTAAGATCGGCAGGTGTGCCATTTGAATTTACGGCTAAAAATTTATTTTTCATTTAAACCTCATAAAAAGGATAAATACGAATTATTCACATAAGAATAAACAAAACTCTTATGGTATTTAGTATGAATCTTATAACTTTTTCTTTATTTTTCAATCTTAAGGAAATGTTTTTTTGAACTTATAATTTAAGTGAATAAAATTAAATAAAATTACTGATTATCTGTATTGGAGTTTCCAATATCAGCAAATTGATGTTTTTTAAACTCATACTTTATAGCTTTAAAAAGTCCTGGAGAAAAGTCATTCCAAAATTTTTTGACAAACTTTGGATTGCTACTACTCATCTCAAGTGTAATAGTAGGAATGATTCTTTCATTACCAGCATAGTTTCCTAGACTTCCAGGATATATCCCTAAATCTTTAATTTTATAATTACCAGCACTTCTTGATAAGAGTTCAGCTAAATTTCGTGCTTTTTTTTGTTGATCCGTAAGTTTTCTAATAGATAATAGCTGAGGAATTTCATAATCTAAATCTAAAAAAGCAAGTGGCGCATGAATAGAAATGACTTTATCTGGATGAAATTTTTCTAATAAATCAGCTTGAAATCTTGTACCTTGTTCCGAATTCGCAAAATATCCTGGAAATTTTCTTCTGTCTTTTTGTTTTGATTTTAGCCACACTTGATAAGCATATTTATTCCAAGTGGCTGTAGGAAAATTTCGATTTAAATCAACTCCATTTGCATTTGTTCTTTTGGGAGGATTTGTAAAAAAGCCATCTGGATTTACAAGAGGCGCAACAATGACATGTGAATTTGCATAAAGTTCGGGGTTTTTTTGTAAAGCTTCTGCAAATTGAAAGGCAAGGTGTATGGGGGTCAACTCATCGGGATGAACTCCTCCTAAAACAACTGTAATATTCTTTTTTTGATCTTCATCTAAGGAATCACTTATAAAATCCCAATATATTAGAGGGTTCCCATTTTCACTGACATAATCATATTTCCAAGGAGCTGAAATGCAAGGGCTTTTTCCCCAATTTAATTTTTTATATGTTGAATCGACTCTTTGGCATAAATCCATGATTTGTTTTTGAGAACGAGCTCTTTGGATATCGTTTAATACATGAAAACTAGTGAAAGGAATTCCGCTAATATTAAGTAATGACAAAGGAATATTTATGTTTTCAAAAATAACGGGAGAAATTTCATTTTTTTCTATAATATTAATAGCATAAGTGTTATTAAAACAGATTAAGACAAGTAAACAAAGGATATATTTTATATTGATTTTGCCCTTGACTGGAGCAATAACCATGAGAATTCCTTTTATCTAATTTTGTAAAATAAATAATATTTTTTCATAAACTTTTCATATATTTATTGCAACACGTATAAGGAGTCTTTGCAAGGCTTCCGTCATGAACTAAACTATGCTAGTATTATCATGGCTAATAGAAAGACTTATGTTAAGAATGCGATAAATCGTATATTTATCTAACTAGCTTTAATGATTAAGGATATTTTTTATGGTGCGCCAAGATAAGTGCGTAAGAACCAGTGAGTGCGAATCTCACCCACGTAAAGATTAGCCATCAGCGTGGAAGTAAGCAGTGCGATTAATAAGGTAACAAATTAATTGAAGCCAT
>NZ_JBIPMD010000183.1:0-7038 GCF_044369315.1 Silvanigrella sp. | reverse complement strand
AAATTTTATTATCCCCAGTTAAAATAATGCTACTGATTCCTAGTTGTTTTAATTTTTCAAGAGATGATTTTGCTTCTGGTTTAAGGGTATCGGATAATGCGATAAAACCCTGTGCTTCTTGTTCCATTAATAAAACTGCGATTGTTTTTCCTTGCTCTTGATAACTTTTTATAAGTGAATTTTGTTTTGAATTTAATGAATTTAATTCATTTGCATAAATTGGAGAACAAATGATTGTTAATTTATTCTCAATGAGAGCGCTCGCCCCTTTTCCAGATAAATTTTTAGCATTTTGTACTTCATTTAATATTATTTTTCTTTCATTCACTTCATTAAGTATGGCAATGGCAAGAGGATGAGTCGACTTTGATTCCACCATTCCAGCAAATTTTAACAACGTTTCTTCATTTTTTTCAAAGGAAATAACATCTGTTACCTTTAGCCTTCCATGAGTTATTGTGCCTGTTTTATCAAAAGCAATTGTTTTAATTTTTCCCAAGGATTCTAATGCAGAAGCATTTTTTATAAGAATTCCCAATTTTGTTGCAGCTGTAATAGCAGAAGCAATTGCAGATGGGGTAGAAATAACAAGTGCGCATGGGCAACCAATGAGAAGTATGGTAAGACCACGGTAAATCCAATCTACCCAAGGCATTTGAAAAAATAGGGGAGGAATGATTGCAGTGAATAGACCTATTAAAAGAATGATAGGCGTGTAGATTCTGCTAAAACTTTCAATGCTTCTCATGACTCTCGATTTTGAGCTTTGAGCTTCTTCAACCATTTTGAGCATTCTGGTAATAGCATTATTATTTCCAGGTAGAGTTGCTTTAACAATAATATTTCCATCCGTATTTATCGAGCCCGCAACAACTTTATCACCTTCTTTTTTATGAACAGGTAAGGATTCTCCCGTTAAGAGAGCTTCATCTATGTTTGCTGTTCCTTTAAAAATTTCACCATCTATAGCTAGACGTTCCCCAGGTTTTATTTCTATATGATCACCAATTTTTATCTCTGAAGATTTTATTTGTTTCGTTAATCCATCTTTTGTAACAAGGAGAGAGGTATCTGGGAGTAAGGAAGCTAAGGATTGAATTCCTTTTTTAGCGCGTCTTGAAGTGTATCCTTCTATTGTTTCACCTAGCATAAAAAGAATAATGACAGCAGCTGCTTCTTCGGAGGCACCAATAAATATCGCGCCAATTGCAGAAATACTCATTAAGGTCTCTACACTAAAAACATATCCTACTTTCATCATGGTCCATGATTTTTTAAGGATTGGTAAAAGAGCGACTAAAGTAACAATTGCAAAAGAAATAAGACCGATATTTTTTGAAAAATATTCAATTAACCAAGAAAAAGCAAAAGCAATACCTAAAAAAACAATAGGAAGCCAATTAGTGGAATCATGATTATGATTGTGACTATGGTCATGATTGTGCTCATGAGTGTGATTCTGATTTGTATTATGGTTATGCTCTTTTTCGGAAGTGTTTTTATGTGGCTTTGTTTTTTTAAAATAGTTTGATTTTTTGTTACTATTAGAGGTAACAAATTCTTTTTTTAATTTATCTTTAATCCTTAAATGAGTTTTTTCAGTATTAAACTTCATTGGTTCTGGTATTTCTGTTAATTCAAAACCAAGGTTTTTAATTCCTTTTTCAACTTTATCTTTTGTGTCGTTATTATTATAAAAATTTAAGGTAAATAACGAAGTGGCAAAGTTAATTTTTGCCTGATTTACCCCAGAAATTTTTTTGCAAAAAATTTCAATTTTATTTGCACAGCTAGGACAATCCATCCCTTTAATACTATATTTTTTTGTAATTAATTCATTAGGTTTCATGTTAGCCTCTTCTAAACTGCAAAAAAGTTGCAAAAGTTTTGACAAACAAAATCAACTTGATTATTCTATTATAGGGTAGGGGGGGTATACTATGTCAAGCGCTAAAAAAATCAAATCAAAACATATAATTACAAATAAAGAAAAACTTATTTCAAGAGTTAAAAAAATAAAAGGACAATTAGAAGGTGTAGAAAAGTCTTTGGAAAATGATCAAGATTGTAAAAAAATTCTTCATATCATTTCTTCTATAAGAGGAGCCTTAGGGGGCTTAATGGCTGAGGTAATGGAAAGCCATATTTTAAATCATATGGAAGAAGATAAAGAAACATTAACAGAGAAAGAAATTAAAAGAGCCCAAGAGTTAGTAGAATCCCTTAAGGTATTTATAAAATGACATTTTCACATTAAAAAATGAAGATATTTTTTAAATTTTTTTGAATTGGCTTGACAGCCAATAATTAGATTGTTATGTTTTTCACTTAGGCGATTAAACCACAGAGGACTTATGAAAAATATTGCTTTTCTTCTAAAAAATTCAAATATGAACTCCACTAAAAAACTAAATATTTCCTCTATCATCAACGTCCTCATTGTTATTCTAGTCATTATTAAACCCGAGGGCGATTTTTAGGTTATTACCAAATAATAACAAACTAAAAAACCCTCCGCGCATCTGAGCCCGGGGGGGGGGGGGTTAGTTCCAAAAGAAGAGATAAAAAATGAAAAAATACAATGGTGCATCCGTGCTATTGAAGTCGTTACTTTGTCAAAATGTAGAAATTATTTTTGGATATCCTGGTGGAGCAATCATGCCAATATATGATGCTCTCTATGATTTTTCCGATTCTTTAAGACATATTTTGACAAGACATGAACAAGGAGCTGTTCATGCAGCAGAAGGTTACGCTAGAGTAACAGGAAAAACGGGAGTTTGTTTTGCAACATCCGGGCCAGGAGCTACCAATTTATTAACAGGTATTGCTGATGCTATGCTAGATTCTGTACCATTAGTATGTATAACAGGACAAGTATCAAGTCATTTATTAGGAACGGATGCATTTCAAGAAGCAAATATTATTTCATTAACAACTTCAATAACAAAATGGAATTTTCAAATTACAAAAGCAAATGAAATTCCTTATGCCGTCGCAAAAGCATTTTTTATTGCAAAAAATGGAAGACCAGGGCCTGTATTATTAGATATTACGAAAGATGCGCAATTTGAATTTATGGAATATGTAGAAGAAAGTTTTTTATTTGAAAAAAATAAAAAGTGGCATCAATTCTTAAATGGCAATGATATAAAAGAAGCAGCTAAATTAATCCATCAATCTAAAAGACCTTATTTATTAGTTGGGCATGGAGTAAGTATTGCTAATGCTGAAAAAGAATTACTCGAATTTGCTGAAAAAACAAATATTCCCGTAGCATGTACCTTGTTAGGTTTATCCGCATTTCCATGTGATCATCCTTTATATGTAGGCATGCTTGGAATGCATGGTAATTATGGTGCAAATATATTAACAAATGAAGCTGATTTAATCATAGCAATAGGAATGAGATTTGATGATAGGGTTACAGGTGATTTAAATACCTATGCAAAACAGGCAAAAATAATTCATATTGAAATTGATCCAACAGAGATAAACAAAAATGTCTTTTGTGATGTTCCTTTAGTAGGTGATGCGAAAAATATTTTAAGTTTACTAATACCAGAGGTTCAAAGTAATAAACATGATTTATGGTTACAAGAATTTAATAAATGTTACCAAAAAGAATATCATTCTATTATTAAAAATGAATTTTATCCAAAAGAGAATCAAAATTTAAAAATGGCACAAGTGATCCATTGTCTTTCAGAATTGACAAATGGAAATGCAATCATTGTTACGGATGTTGGCCAACATCAAATGTCAGCTGCAAGATATTATAAATTTAAAACAAAAAATTCACTTATAACATCAGGTGGTCTAGGAACAATGGGATTTGCGTTGCCTGCTGCAATTGGTGCTAAATTTGGTGCAAAAGACAGAGAGGTTATAGCTATTATTGGTGATGGTGGCTTTCAAATGAATATCCAGGAGCTTGGAGTTATTATGCAGGAAAATATTCCTGTTAAAATAATAATTTTAAATAATAGTTTTCTTGGAATGGTAAGACAATGGCAGGAATTATTTTTTGAAAATCGAATTTCTTTTACTCATATGCAAAATCCAGATTTCATTCAAATTGTAAAAGGGTATGGAATAAAAGCGAAAAAAGCTGTCAATAAAGAACAATTAGAAGAATATATAAGTGAAATGATTTTATCAAAAGATTCTTATTTTTTAGAAGTAGTTGTTGAAAAAGAAGAAAATATATTTCCAATGATACCGTCTGGTGCTGGTGTCAGCGATGTTCGTTTATCTTAGGGAGAAATATTATGAGATCGGTATATGAAATATCTTTAATAACAGAAAATACCTTAGAAATTTTTCAAAGAGTTGCTATAGTTTTTTCTCGAAATCGAGTCATGATCCAAAAATTAAATTTTCAAACCTATAATAAATCTCAAAACTCAAATATTAAAATTGAGATTTTTTCTGATGAAATTAAAGTAAATCGAATATTAAAACAATTGCAAAAAATTATTGAATTATTAGATATTCAAGTTGTAAATCCAAATCATTTTCAAAATATCTCTCATCATAAGGAAGTTTATTTATGTCAAAATTAAAATTTGCGTATACAGAAGAAACAGTTGTAACAAGAGAAGAGTTTCCATTGCAAAAAGCAAAAGAAGTATTAAAAAATGAAGTGATAGCAGTTATTGGGTATGGAGTTCAAGGTCCTGCACAAGCTTTAAATTTAAAAGATAATGGATTTCATGTTATTGTTGGACAAAGAAAAAACTCAGCTTCATGGGATAAAGCAGTAAAAGAGGGATGGGAACCAAATAAAAATCTTTTTTCAATAGAAGAAGCTTGTCAAAAAGGAACTTTTATTTGTTACCTTTTATCTGATGCCGCACAAATGCAAATGTGGTCAACGGTGAGAGAGTTTCTTACACCAGGAAAAACTCTTTGTTTTTCTCATGGTTTTTCTGTTACTTATTCAGATAAAACAGGTGTTGTGCCTCCACCTCATGTTGATGTTGTTTTAGTAGCTCCTAAAGGTTCTGGAAGAAGTGTGCGCAAATTATTTGAGCAAGGAAAAGGAATTAATTCCAGTTATGCAATTGAACAAGACTATACAAAAAAAGCAGAAGAAAAAACTCTTGCCTTTGGAATTGGTGTCGGTTCTGGTTACTTATTTCAAACAAATTTTAAACATGAAGTTTATAGCGATTTATTTGGTGAACGTGGTGTATTAATGGGAGCTTTAGCTGGAATTATTTCCGCTCAATACGAAGTTCTAAGAGAAAATGGGCATTCACCAAGTGAAGCGTTTAACGAAACAGTCGAGGAACTTACTCAAAGTTTAGTTCCTTTAATTTCTGAAAATGGAATGGACTGGATGTTTAAAAATTGCTCAACTACAGCACAACGTGGTGCTTTAGATTGGATGCCAAAGTTTAAAAAAGCAACTCTACCTGTTTTTCATTCTTTATATAAAAGTGTTTCTACAGGTGAAGAGGCAAGAATTGTAATTTCATCTAATAGTCGAGAAGATTATAGAGAAAAATTAGAAGCTGAACTTCAAAAATTACATAATGAAGAAATTTGGCAAGTAGGACAAACAGTTCGAAAACTTCGTCCTTAAATTTTAAATTAAATATATTTTATTATGGAAAAAGAAATGGGTATGAAACTAAATAAATATAGCTCCCGAATCACAGAACCTGCTTCTCAAGGTGCATCACAAGCGATGCTTTACGGAACTGGTTTAACAGAAAACGATTTAAGTAAACCACAAATTGGGATTGTGAGCATGTGGTATGAAGGTAACACCTGTAACATGCATTTATTGGATTTGTCTGAAAAAGTGAAAGAAGGAGTAACGGAGTCGGGTTTAGTTGGCATGCGTTTTAATACCATAGGTGTCAGTGATGGGATTTCTATGGGTACAGACGGAATGAGTTTTTCATTGCAATCAAGAGATCTTATTGCGGATTCTATTGAAACTGTCGTTTCCGCTCAATGGTATGATGGGTGTATTGCCATTCCAGGATGTGATAAAAATATGCCCGGATGTTTAATTGCTTTAGGGAGATTAAATCGTCCTGGATTGATTGTTTATGGAGGAACAATTAATCCAGGAGTCATTGATAATAAAAAAATTGATATTGTCTCTGCCTTTCAATGTTACGGAGAATTTCTCGCTGGAAAAATAAATGATCAAGAAAGAAAATCCATATTAAAAAAAGCATGTCCCGGAGCAGGTGCATGTGGAGGAATGTATACTGCAAACACAATGGCAAGTGCCATTGAAGCTTTAGGTATGAGTTTACCATATAGCTCTTCTACTCCAGCAAAAGATCAATTAAAGTTACAAGAATGTTTTCAAAGTGGATTCGCTATGCGCAATTTACTTGAAAAAGATATAAAGCCAAAAGATATAATGACACGTAATGCATTTGAAAACGCGATGGTTTTAATTACTGTTTTGGGTGGATCTACAAATGCCGTGTTGCATTTACTTGCCGTTGCAAGATCGGTTGATGTTCCTTTAAGCCTTGATGATTTTCAAATGATTAGTAATAAAGTACCATTACTTGCAGATTTTAAACCAAGTGGAAAATATACTATGGCAGATCTGCAAGAATATGGAGGCATTCCTGCGGTAATGAAAATGTTATTAGAGAATGGCTTATTACATGGAGATTGTTTAACCGTTACAGGTGAGACTATTGCTGAAAATCTGAAAAAAGTACCCTCTCTACATCCTGAACAAAAAATTATTTATCCTTTAAACTCTCCTCTTAAAAAAACAGGTCATTTACAAATTTTAAAGGGGAATTTAGCTCCAGAAGGATCTGTTGCTAAGGTAACAGGAAAAGAGGGGCTATTTTTTCGAGGGCCAGCTAGGACATTCAATTCAGAAGAAGAAATGCTAAAAGCCTTAGAAAATAATAAAATTTTTAAAGGTGATGTTGTTGTGATTCGTTATGAAGGACCTAAAGGAGGTCCAGGAATGCCAGAAATGTTAAGTCCAACTTCGGCATTAATGGGAGCGGGGTTTGGAAATGATGTTGCTTTAATTACAGATGG
>NZ_JBIPMD010000318.1:0-3087 GCF_044369315.1 Silvanigrella sp. | reverse complement strand
TCTCATGGCTTTATTATTGGACATATCTCACCAGAAGCTCAAGAAGGTGGTCCTATTGCTTTGGTAAATGACAATGATTTTATTTCTATAGATGTTGAAAAAAATCAAATTCATCTTGAAGTCACGGATAAAGAACTTGCAGATAGAAAACAAAATTGGAAAATGCCAAAATATAAATCTACAAAAGGTACCTTATTTAAATATATAAAAAATGTTTCTTCTGCAAGTTTGGGTTGTGTAACAGATAATTGATTTATTCAACATTTGAATTGAATTTTTTCATTAATTCCAAAATTTCTTCATTTCTAAATGGTTTTCCAAAAATAGCGATATAGTTCATTTCAAATTTTTGGTTTACATCCGCTGTTATAATTGCTTTTGGAATGTCTGGATCGAGTTGTTTTGAAACAATATCAGCAGTGAATTCGGTAATTTATTATCTAAGAAATAAAGATCTGGTTTATCTATTTTACTTGCCTCAATAAGATCTGTTGGGTTGCTAAAAGTTGTAATGATAAACTCATTACTTGAAAATGTATCTTTAAAAATTTCGAGAATATCTGTTTCATCATCAAGAAAATAAATTTTAATTGCCATGAGTATCCTCGTTCTTTAATGGAAAAAAATTTTTTTCTCAATTTTTTTTGAAATTCCTGAACCTTATTTTAAAAATTCATTAAAAAACTCCTTTTATAAATTAATATCTTTTTTCTCATTTTTACACAGTATGATTTTCAAATAAAATAAATGGAGTTCAAGGATTTTTAAATTAATATCTATTTATTAACCAACTAATCTTTTTACTGCCTCAATTAAAACTTCAGGTTTAAATGGCTTTGTAATCCAACCACTCGCCCCTGCTTTTTTAGCTTCAGCAACAATTTCGGCAGCACCTTCAGTTGTCAACATAAGAATTGGTGGATGCGGTAATTCATTACTCGTATTGATTGCTTTTACCATTTCAATACCACCCATATTAGGCATATTAATATCGCTAATAATTACTTTTACATCTTTATTTGCTTTTAATTTTTCTATACCATCAGCACCATCTTCGGCTTCAATGACTTCAAATCCACCTTTGGTTAGGGTGAAATTTACTTGTTGTCGAATCGTTTTTGCATCATCAACAATTAATATTTTGTGAGCCATTTTATTCTCCGTGCAGTCGTTCATAAGAAATTTGATATCATTTAATTATACTCGGAAAAGTTTATTTTCATCAATAGACAAAATTCGCACATCTCCTTTGTTTTGGGAAATGTTTTTGTATGTTAACCTATTGAATGGATAAAAAGATATATTTTTGTTGATTTATTAAGTTTTATGATTTTATCAAATTTTAATTAGTTTCTTAACTCTAAAAGAGGTAGCTCCATGAATGACACAAATCAATCTATATTAAATACAACTTCAAATTTAAATTTATCGACGATCAATCCTCTTAAATCTGATGACTATATTGGAATGGCGGAAAACTCACCTATTAATATTTTGTATTGTGATCTTAATTTTACTATTATTTATGTCAATCCAACAAGTGCAAAAACTCTTTTAAAAATTGAAAAATATTTACCTATTCGAGTTTCTGCAATTCTTGGTTCGTCTATTGATATTTTTCATAAAGTACCAGCACATCAAAGAAGAATTTTAGCAAATGATAAAAATCTTCCTCATAGAGCTATTATCTCAGTTGGTCCCGAAAAATTAGATCTTCTTGTTTCTGCAATTTATGACGCAAACAAAAATTATATAGGTGCAATGGTTACCTGGGAAATTGTTACTGAAAAATTAAGTACAGCTTTAAACTTAGCGCGCATCAATTCAATGATGGAAAATATTCCTATAAATGTATTGTTTAGCGATCTTGATTTTAATATTACTTATGCCAATGCAACAAGTTTAAAAACACTAGAAAGAGTTGAAAAGTATTTGCCCATAAAAATTAGCGAGATTGTTGGTTCAAATATTGATGTTTTTCATAAAAACCCAGCCCATCAAAGGAAAATGGTATCAAATGATAAAAATTTACCTCATCGAGCAATTATAAATGTAGGTCCTGAAAAACTGAGTTTACTTGCATCTGCAGTTTATGATTTTGATAAAAAGTTTATTGGTGTCATGGTAACTTGGGAAATTATAACAGCTCAGGTTACTTTAACTGAAAATATTGGTGAAGCTTCAAGGCAATTGGCTGCTGCATCTGAAGAATTAAATGCTACTTCAAAACAAATGAGTTTAAATGCGGATAAAACAACAAACGTTGCAAATTCAACCGCAGCCGCTTCAGAAGAAGTTTCACATGGGGTAAGGTCGGTTGCTACAAATACAGAAGAAATGACTGCTGCTATTAAAGAAATTGCAAGAAATGCAGCAGAAGCTTCTGCAAATAGTTCATTAGCTCTAAAACAAGCTCAAAATACAAATTCTATCATTATTAAATTAGGTGAAAGTAGTAAAGAAATTGGAAATGTTATTAAAGTAATTAGTTCCATTGCACAACAAACGAATTTACTAGCATTAAATGCTACGATTGAAGCCGCAAGAGCAGGTGATGCAGGAAGAGGTTTTGCTGTTGTTGCAAATGAAGTAAAAGAACTTGCAAAACAAACAGCAAAAGCGACAGAAGATATCACAAATAAGATTACGGGTATTCAAACCGATTCAAAAAGCTCAATTGAAGCTGTTACATTAATTAGTCAATCTATCGAAAAATTAAATAGCATAGCTACTGCAATAGCGGCTTCTGTAGAAGAACAAGCGGCAACAACAAATGAAGTTTCTAGAATTGTTCAGCAATCGGCAGAAGGTGTATCCAGCATTTCTCAAAATATAAAAGTGGTGTCAGAAGCCGCTTCTCAAACTTCAAATGGGTCTTCGCAAGTTTTAATTTCTGCAAAATCATTAAGTGAGTTAGCTATAAAACTAGATGAATTAGTGAAAAATATGAAGGTTTAATTTGTAGTAGATGGTATATTATCTGACAATCTCCCTGTTTACAAAGACTCCCAAAAATGAAATTGTCTGTCAGTTAAAATTCAATCCAATATCTTTTTCCTTCCATTTTGGAATTCCGTCAAGGAAAGT
>NZ_JBIPMD010000111.1:0-10167 GCF_044369315.1 Silvanigrella sp. | reverse complement strand
TCTCCATTTAAATCTCCTCCTCAAAAGGAGATTTAATTCTGGATTTATGCTTTGTAAAAATCACTTATTGGGAGGACACTTTGTAACGGACTTTCTCTGGAAACTATTGAAGTCCGGGGCTAAATATGAAGGCGAATATTTATTAGGTACTTTATCTAGACCTTTGATTGCTAAAAAATTGGTAGATATCGCCATTAAAGAAAATGCAACTGCCATATGCCATGGAGCAACAGGAAAAGGGAATGACCAAGTCCGCTTTGAGCTTGCTATTAAGTCATTTTCTTCAAAATTTAAAATTATTGCTCCTTGGAGAACATGGAATATTACATCAAGAAGTGAAGCAATTGATTATGCTCATTCTAAAAATATTCCAATCCAAGCGACAAAAAAGTCCCCCTACTCGAATGACAGAAATATTTGGTACGTTTCACATGAAGGTGGTGATCTTGAGACAACAGAAAACGAGCATAACTCTGAATTTTATCAAATGACAAACGCTTTAGATAAAACACCAAATCACCCTGACTTTATATCAATTCAATTTTCTCAAGGAATACCTATCGCTTTAAATCAAGTAGAATATTCTCCCGTTGAGTTACTTTATAAGCTCAACGAAATTTCTGGAAAACATGGCATCGGAATTATAGACATTATAGAAAATCGTTTAATCGGAATGAAATCAAGGGGCGTCTATGAAACTCCAGGTGGAACGGTTTTATATAAAGCACACCAATATTTAGAAAGTATTTGTTTGGATAAAAATGTTCTGCATATGAAACAAAAAATTTCACAAGATTATGCAAATTTAGTTTATAATGGACAATGGTATACTCCATTAAAAGATGCCTTAGATGTCTTTATAGATGAAACACAAAAAAATTTAACGGGTGAAGTGAAATTAAAATTATTTAAAGGACATTGTTTATTTTCAGGAGCCCAATCTCCTTTTAGTTTATATCATAAAGATTTTTCAACATTTGAAAAAGATGATGTTTACAATCAATTTGATGCCCAAGGTTTTATTCAAATATATGGTTTACCAATAAAAATAAATTCAATTATGAAAGAAAAGAGTTTAAAAAATTTTCATTCAATAGAAAACATGAGAGAGAATAATAAATTATAAAAATAGGATTTTTTAATTTTTATTTTTTTAATAAAAATATGATTGGTGGATAAATGATAAAGGTCAGTGTTATAGGTGCAACGGGATATACCGGAATAGAATTGATAAGAATATTAAAAAATCATCCTATGGTTTCTATTTCAAAATTATATTCTGAATCTTATAAAGAAAATAAAGCAGATGAAATTTATCCACACTTAAAAAACAATCTCAATTTAAAATTTTGCGAATTTTCAAAAGAAAAATTTGAAGATGATTGTGACGTTATTTTTATGGCCCTTCCCCATGGCCATGCATTAAATTTAGCTTCTTTTTTTATAAATAAAAATAAAAAAGTTATTGATTTCAGCGCAGACTTTCGAATTAAAGATAAAAATAATTTTTATCAATGGTACCAAAAAGAACATACAGAAAAAGAAATATTAAAAAATGCTCTTTATGGTTTACCAGAAATTACAGATAAAATAAATTATAATCATATTGATTTTATAGCAAACCCAGGTTGTTATCCTACCGCAATTCTTTTAGCTACAATTCCTCTATTAAAATTTAACTTAATTGAAGTTGAACATTGTATTTTTGATGCAAAATCGGGTGTTTCTGGAGCAGGAAGATCTCTTCAGCTAAATTCCCATTTTTGTGAAATTAATGAAAATATCAATGCTTATCAAATTGCAGGAAAACATAGACATATTCCTGAAATTGAAGAACAACTTAACAAATTTTCTATAAAAAATTTAAAAATTCAATTTACTCCACATATAATTCCTGTTACGCGAGGAATGCATATCACTTCTTATTTCCATTTAAAAGATAATGTTTCAGAAAACGATATTTATGAATCCTATTTAAATTTTTATCAAAAATCCTCTTTTATAAGAATATATAAAGACAATAGCTTACCGCAGATTAAAAATATTAAAGGGACAAATTATTGTGATATAGGATTTCAAATCGATCCCAGAACAAATAAATTAATTGTTATCAGCGTAATTGATAATTTAATTAAAGGTGCTGTTGGACAAGCAATTCAAAATATGAATTTAATGTTTCATTTAGAAGAAGACTTGGGGCTTCATTTTATTACAAATTATCCATAACAGGAGAGTAAAATGTATCATATAATTGATGGTGGAGTCTGCGCACCACAAGGTTTTTTAGCAAATGGAGTTTATGCAGGCGTAAGAAAAAATCCAAATAAATTAGACTTAGGGCTTATTTATAGCGAGTTCCCCTGTGTTTCAGCAGGAGTTTTTACCATAAATAAAGCTAAAGCAGCTCCTATCATAGTAACTCAAGATAAATCTAAAAAAGGAAATATTCAAGCCGTTATTATTAATAGTGGCAATGCCAATTATTGTACCGGTGAATTAGGTATTCTTCATGCACATCAAATGGCAAATAAAACGGCTTTAAAATTAAAATTAGGCCCCTTGAATGTAGCTGTAGCAAGTACAGGTGTTATTGGTGTTACTTTACCTATTGATAAAATATTATCTGGAATCGATCTCATAACGCATAAATTAACAAAAAATAGCCAAGCTGCAACTCAAGCTATTATGACAACAGATACTTATTCTAAAAGTATTGCCATCAATCTTAAAATTTGTGGAAAAAATATTACCATAGGTGGTATGGCGAAAGGATCTGGTATGATCCATCCCAACATGGCTACCATGCTTGGTTTCATAACGACCGACATCTCTATAAGTCAGGATATTCTTCAATATACCCTTCATAAAGTAAACGAAGATACCTTTAATATGATTACAGTCGATGGAGAAACATCAACAAATGATATGGTTTTAGTATTAGCGAATGGACTCGCAAATAATCCTGAAATAAATTCAATAAAAGATCCTGACTGGATCATATTTTATGAAGGTTTAAAGTTTGTTTGTCAATTTTTATCAATGGAAATTGCAAGAGATGGCGAAGGTGCAACAAAGTTAATTGAAGTAAAAGTAACAAATGCGAAAAATAAAGATCAAGCAAAAATCGCCGCACGGACCATTTGTGGATCACCTTTAATTAAATCTGCTGTTCATGGTGAAGATGCAAATTGGGGAAGAATCGTCAATGCATTAGGTTACTCGGGAATTGATCTTGATTTAAATAAATTAAGCGTTTCTTTAGAAAAAATGAATTTGTTTCAAGAAGGTGTTGCTATTTATTTTGATGAAATAGAAGCTAAAAATTTACTAAAGAAAAAGACTGTGCATATTTATATCAATTTAGGTCTAGGCAAAGAAGAAGCTGTTGCATGGGGCTGCGATTTAACAAATGAATATGTAAATATAAATGCTTCATACAGGACTTAATCATGAATCCTTATTCTTTAACCTTTGATAAAAATATAACCATTAAATCAAAAGATTTAAAAGAAAATATATTCGTTATAAAATGTGGTGGCTCTCTATTAAGTAACAAAATTTATTTAGAACAAATTATCAAAGAAATATCTCAAATTTATCAACTCGGAATTAAAATTATTTTAGTCCATGGAGGTGGAAATGAAATCAATGATATTTGCAATAAATTTCATATTTCTTCAAAATTTTTGAACGGACAACGAGTCACAGATAAAGAGACAATGGAAATAGTTCAATTGTCTTTACATGGAAAAACAAATAGGAATATAATTTCTTCTTTTAATAAGTATAATGTAAAATCAATCGGAATAAGTGGACAAGATTCAAAGACGATTGAAGCAAACATTAGAGATGAAAAATTAGGGTATGTAGGAAATATTACAAATGTCAATTTAAATCTTATTGAACATTTATTAAATGGAAATTATTTACCCGTTATATCTAGTTTAGCAACAGATAAACAAGGGAACACATATAACATTAATGCAGATATTATGGCAGCAGAAATTGCTATTGCCATATCTGCAGATAAATTTTTAATATTAAGTGATATTGATGGAATATATGATGATTATAAGAATAAAAACTCATTGTACCATGATATTACATTAAACCAGATAGAAAAAGGAATACAAGATAATAAATTTACAGACGGCATGCTTCCTAAATTAGAAGCATGTTCTTTATTGATCAAAAAAAAGAAAACAGATTGCCAAATCATAAATGGAAAAAAAGAAAACAATATTCTTGAATCTTTAATTTTTAATATGCCTATAGGAACAAAAATAATTAATCTATAATAGAAGAGACTTTTATGCGGACAAATAAATATTATATTGAACAAGAAAAAATATATATTATGAATACATATAACAGATATCCTATTACGTTAATAAAAGGAAATGGACAATTTGTTTGGGATGTTGAAGAAAATAAATACTTAGACTTTTTAAGTGGTATTTCTTGCACTCTATTAGGACATAATCACCCTAAAGTAATCAAGGCAATAAAAGATCAAGTAGATTTTATTTTACATACTTCGAATTTATTTTATTCTCCACCGAACATTGAGCTTGCAAAATGTTTGATTGAAAATGGGGACCTTGATTCCCTATTTTTTTGTAACTCTGGAACAGAAGCTAATGAATGCGCAATTAAATTAGCAAGAAAATATCAATGGAGTTTAGGAAAAGAACAAAAAAATGTAATTTTAAGCGCCCATCATTCATTCCATGGAAGAACGTTAGGTGCTTTAGCAGCAACAGCAAAACCAAAAATACAAGAGGGCTTTTCTCCGTTACCTCTTGGTTTTAAATATGAATCCTGGGACGATACCGAAGCCTTTTGCAAAGCTATTGATGACAACGTTGCCGCTGTTATTTTAGAACCTATTCAAGGTGAAGGTGGCATAAATCAACCTCCCGCTGGCTTTCTCAATAAAATCCGCCAAATTTGTACAGAAAGAGATGTTCTCCTCATATTTGATGAAATTCAATGTGGACTCGGAAGAACTGGATTTTTATTTGCCTATCAATATTTTAATGTAACACCAGATATCATTACTTTAGCAAAAGGGATTGCATCGGGTTTACCGCTAGGTGTTGTTTGTGCAACTCAGAAAGTAGCCAAAACTTTTTCACCTGGTGATCATGGAACGACCTTTGGTGGCAACCCTGTTTCCTGTTCGGCAGCTCTTGCAACTATAAATATTATTTTAAATGAAAATATTCTTGAAAAAGTTAAAGAGCTTGGAACTTATTTTAAAGATAAATTATGTTTACTTAAAAAAAATTATCCTAAATATATTTTAGATATAAGAGCTACTGGTTTGATGATTGCTATTGATTTTAATTTTAAAAATCTATTGATTGTCGAATATCTTCAAAAACAGGGAATTTTAGTTCATACATGTGGTGAAAATTCTGTTAGATTATTGCCATCATTTGTTATAAATAAAAAAGATATTGATATTTTTATTGAAAATGTTAAAGAATATTTAAATGATATTAAATTAAGGCAAATCAAATAATAAAAATTGACATTGCGAATTATTTGTTGAAAAATTTAAAATATCTCCATCTGAAATCGCAACCCCATCTCCTTGCTCCAAATAAATTTGTTCATCCAAGATCATTTCCCCATGTGCAATTTGAATCCAAGCATGTCTTTCTTTTTCTACTTTATATTTTAGACTTTCATTTATTTCTAAATTACCTTGGTATAATTTAATGTCTTGTTTAATTTTTAATGAGTTTCTCTCTCCATTTGGAGAAACCAATAAAATAAATTTTTCATTTTTATTTTTAAAATCTTGCTGCTGATATAAGGGTTCTTCATTATTTATATTTGGTTCTATCCAAATTTGTAATAAATGAACAAGTTCTGATTTAGAATGATTGTATTCACTGTGCCTTATTCCATTGCCAGCACTCATCAATTGGACTTCACCTGGATAAATGACAGAGCCCGTTCCTAGACTGTCTTTATGTTCAAGACTTCCCGATAAAATATAAGTTATAATTTCCATATTTTTATGGGCGTGAGTTGGAAAACCTTGACCAGGTTCCACTTTATCTTCATTTATGACTCTCAGCTTACGAAAGCCCATAAATTTGGGATCATAATATTCTCCAAAAGAAAAAGAATATTTTGCATGCAACCATCCATAATCGGCTGTTCCTCTATCTGAATTTTTACGAATTTGTATCATAAAAAAGGAACCCTTTAATTGATAAAATTAATGATAAAGCTTCTTTCGTTTATTATAATAAAAATAAACTAAAATTCCTAGAAAAGACATCATAGCAATTCCGACTGTTCTCATAATCCCCATTGCTAAACCCGTATAAGCTCCTGCGTTTGGATCATAATAACAACAAAATAATAAAAATCTATCTGTCGTAGAACCAAGCTTTCCTTGGGAAGCATCCATGAGAGAAAATTTAACATCATTCACTTTATAAGAAATTCCATAAATATATCTTGTAATGGTCCCATCTGGGGCAATAAAAAAAATTGCGGCTGTATGAGAATATTCATTATTTTGAGGAAGATACTTATAATAAAATCCAACTTGTTTCGTTATTTTATCAATACTTTCTTGATTTCCAATAAAAAAATTCCATTCTCCCTCAGGTTGACCAACTAATGATAAATATTCGTTATGCTTTTTTTTGGCATCTTCTGGATTATCGGTAGGATCAAAACTTATCGTAGCAATTGAAAAATCTTTGCCAATAGGCCATCCGAGTTCTTTTATCGTTTTTGCAACATTAATAAGTTGGACACTGCAAAGACTGACACATCGATAATAATTTAAAGTTAATAATATGGGTTTGCCCTCTTTTGTTAATTCTTTTAATGATTTTATTTTTCCAGATTGATCTGTAAAGGTTAAATTCATATCAATTTTGTTACCTAAATGTTCTTGTATGGTGACACCTTTATTTGATTCAGGAATGGAATCGACAGGAGGAAGCGCCGAATTTCCGCCAGGCTTATAATTTAAAACCTGAGAATATATTGGATACATAAGTATAAATAACAATATAACTATTATTTTCTTTAAATACAAAAAATACATAAATCAAAAATCCTCGTTTAAAAACAATCATTCCTTACGCATTTTAGAATTATGAAATACAAATTCAGAAATCAAGAGAATCTTATTTTTATTTAAAAAAATAATTTATCTATGCCAAATTTTACTGCTTTCTTATTTTTTATAATTAATGATAAAATATAAATATAATTAAAATAAAATGGAGAATAAGTGAAAAATAAAAGTACATTACCTTGTTTATTTATTGCACATGGAAGCCCCTTGAATGCCATTTTAAAAAATGACTACACAGAAAAACATCAATCCATTGGAGAAGAGAAGATATTTATTTTTGTCTCAATACGATCCTAAAATAGATGCTAAAAGAGGTATTGAACATGGAGCTTGGAGTATATTAATTCATTTATTTCCACATTATGATATTCCAGTGCTTCAATTAAGCCTAAATTTAGATTTTAAATTACAACAACATTATGAGATAAGATCTCTTTTAAAGCCAATAAGAGAAGAAGGAGTTTTGATAATCGGTAGCGGTATCTTTGCTTTTAGTGAAGAAATAAATGCCGAATCACCTGATTGGGCAATTGAATTTGATCATTCTATTAAAAAAGCATTAATCGAAAAAAACCATGAAACCATAATAAAATATAGAAGATTATTTGGAAAAAGCGCTAAACTCTCTGTCCCCACAGATGAACATTATATCCCTTTAATATATATTATTGGATTGCAGAATGAAAAAGACCAAATAAGATTTATTTATGAAAAATTTCAAAATAGCGGAATGTCAATGAGAAGTTTTATTTTAGAATAATGCTATTTAATAAAAAATTCAATTGAGGTAACAACTCGAACTTTTTTCATAATACTCGCTTCATCTGAGTACATATCATTTGGATTTGAGTTTACCGCTGTAATAGATATTGTTCCTTGTGATGCTTTTTTAATTTTTCCAATACTACTATTCGAATTTTTAGCAAAAGTTTCTGCGGCATCTTTTGCATTTGTCGTTGCTTTATTTAACATTTCTGTTTTAATTGAATTTAATTCAGTAAACATGTATCTTATGTTGCTATAATTAATAACGATACCTGATTCAACTAAAGCACCTGTTTTTTGAGCTACCGAATTCACAAGATCAACTTTATTTGTCGATAAATTAATTCCTGAGTTTGCAAAAAAACGAGGTCCTTTTTTATTATCATATGAATTGTGATTGTCTTGAACAGAAATAGCTTGTTTTTCAATTTCATTTTCTGAGAAACCTTGATCTAATAAAAACTTTATTATGGTATTTTGAGAAAAAGAAAGATCAGAATATATTTTTTTTAAATCATCATTAGATAAAGTAAAATTAATTTGCCAAGAAGCTAAATTCGATTTTACTATTTTTTCATCTAAACCTTTTACCTCAACAAAACGGCTAAAGTTTCTATAATTTTCTATAGAATTACTTAGCACAAAACTTGAAATAATAACCCCGATTGTAATAATAACAGATGAAATAATTGTATTTTTCATTTTTTTTCCTTTAAATAAAATAAATGCTTTATTTATGAGAGAATAACTACATATTCAAAAGCAAATACTTATAACTCATTTTCATTAATTTAGAAAGGCTTGCTCTAACTATTCAAATTTGTTACTGCAAAAAGGAAAGGTATTTTATTTTATGGAGTTCAATCTATGCAACACCCTTTTTATATGCAACTAAATGTTTCTGCAAATGAAGCAAATCGTCTTTACTGGAATGGCCAATATTTTTCGCTTGAAATTGTTATGATTTTTCCAAAACAACTGGAATCAAAAGAAGATGTTCAAAATATTTTAGAAAACGGATCCCTTGTTTTAAAATTAACCCCTTTTAAAAATCAATTTCGTGCAAAAATGCTTGCAAATTTAGCGGATACAGAAAGCACTGAAAAAGCGAATATCATTGGATTAACGATTTCTATGAATTTAAAAACTTTAAAAGTGATTGAAATTCAAGATTCTCGCGAAATTCAGACCACCCTAAATCAAGAAGGAACAGGAACAATTCATTCTGGTGAAAGCAATTCGTTAAAATTAACCGATAAAGAAAAGCTTAAATTGAGCCAATCTATTGAAAAACTTGCGAACGGAAATTTATTACCCCATTTAAGACAGCCTTTCGTAAGTTTTGAACCTGAGTTTTTAGATGAACAATGGCAAGAACGAATCCCAAAAAGACAAAAAAAATCGGCTCTTATTCCCTTTCAAGCCGTATTTCCGCACTCAGGCGGTATTGAGCGTTTTCATGAAAAACAAATTTATGCGATAGATGATCTTTATTGTGTAAATCCAGAATGCGATTGCAATGAAGTAACATGTGTTGTCTTAACATTTGATCCAAAAACAGGTAGAGAAATTACGCATGGCGGATTTAAATATCATTTAGAGAAAAAAATCTTTAAAAATATCCCAAATTTTCCAAGTAATTTTAACTCACAAGAATGGTTTAAACAATTTAATAAATTAAGTCCTGTTAATTTATCTTATGCTTTTGAAACAAGATATCAGTTTTTAAGAAATAATATTAAATCTTAGCCCTATAAAAGTTACAATTTCATTAAATTTATATTTTTAATAATGAATTTAATAGCTTTCTCTTCTTTCTATTTCATCCTCATTTTTTAAAATAATCCTTGATTTTTTATTTTCATTCTAATATACTTATAAACTGATACACTCGTGTATATATGTAAGTCCCAAAAAAGGAAAGAAAATCATGACAGTCCGCTTACGAGAGAGTAAAATAAAATTAACAATATCAAACTCATCTACTTGTAAATCTTCTGCTGCCTATTCTTTTTATTCCTTCCGATTTTATAATTTTTAATAAATCCTATTTCACAAAAAAATAAATATTTTAAATTCATTTCATTCTCATTTTGAAATGATTATAAAATAAAAAAAATTAAATTAACAAAAATTTTATTTAAATTTTAAATAAAGGAACAAAATTATGGTGCGCCAAGATAAGTGCGTAAGAACCAGTGAGTGCGAATCTCACCCACGTAAAGATTAGCCATCAGCGTGGAAGTAAGCAGTGCGATTAATAAGGTAACAAATTAATTGAAGCCATT
>NZ_JBIPMD010000360.1:0-3053 GCF_044369315.1 Silvanigrella sp. | reverse complement strand
CTACGCAATGAATATCATCTCTGGGAGCCGGATGTGGGAAAACTACAAGTCCGGTTCTGCAGGGGTTTCATGGCAATGAATTACTTTATTTGAAAGGAAATAAAAGTCATGTCTCTACCTACCAATATTAAAAAAATATTTACCCTATTTTTAATTTTATTGGCTGGGTTTATTTTAGGTGTTGGTTTTTCAAATAAAATTTTGCCCATTTTTAATAAAGAAATTGACATTGATGATATATTTGGGAAAAAACTAATTGAAGTAGATGGGATTCGTTTTACTTCAACCTCATTACCAAAAGAATCCATTTATGATTATTATAACCTAAAAAATAATATTTATCATGCTGAAAAAAATTTCTTAAACCAGACAGCTTTAAGAATTGCATTAACAAATGATTTTAATAAAAAAAATGTAAAACAGGAAGATTTTTTAACTTTGAAAAACTTGATTAAGTTAGATTATATTGATGATAAAATAGTGAAAAATTATTATGATGATATTTTAAAAAAAGAAGGAGTTGGTGTTTTCCAAGGAAAAACTTTTGAAAATGTCAAAATTCAATTGAAAAATCAGTTGATAAACCAAAAAATGATAGAAATTTCTGAGAAAAAAATTTCTGAATTACTTAAAAATAATAGAATTAAAGTTTTAATCCCTAATTTAGAAAACCCTCCATTAAATATTGATATTTCATCTTTTCCTTCCTCAGGAAAAAAGCAATCCGAAATAACCTTATTAAATATTTATGATTATAATGAATTAAAAAGTAAAGAAAAAGAGGAAAAATTTGAAAAAATATTCAAAAAATATGCGGACAAGGTTAATTTTGTTTCAATACATTATTCATCAAATAATAATAAAATGAATGAAATTTTAATAAAGGGAGCTTATTGTGCTCAAAAACAAGAGCCAACTTTATTTTTAAAATATAATAAGATGATCTTTCAACTTTCTTTATGGAAAGAAAAAAATTTATCTAACATAAATGATATTAAGAATAAAGTAATAGAAATTGCAAAGTCATCAAATTTAAATCCAGAAATATTTCGATCTTGCTTAGATGCTCAAAAAACATTAATTGAAAATCAATTGATACAACAACAATTAAGCAACTCATTCATAATTAAAAACTCACCAAATTTTTATATAAATAAAAACTCGAAATTATATTCACAAGAAGAAATAGAGCAGGCTTTAAGAAGGACTGTTCATTAATTATCTAGTTATAATTTTGAACAAATAAAATTAAAACATCTAAATCATAATATAATTCATTAAGTTTAATTTATCATGAGGAGGATTGTTGAAAATTAATATTATATCAAAATTTTATATATTTATTATATTAATTAATATGTTTTGTCTTTCTTGTGACTATAATCCCTTAGGGGGGTCCAATTCACATGTAGATATTGGAAATACCCCATTTTTAAATACACCTGCATCGTTTTATATAACATCAGCTTTAGCGGATGATAGCAAAGTTTATTTAAACTGGTCCAATTCACTTAGAGCTGATAATTATTCTGTAGTTTATGGAAATTCTAGCGGAAATTATCCGAATAAAGTTAAATCTTGTAGTTCAATAAAGTTAAAAAAATGTTTAGTTGGTAATTTATCAAATGGTGTTACTTATTATTTTAGTATCATTGCTACAAATAAATATGGCTCTATTAATTCAACAAATGAAGTTTCATTAACACCTTCAATTTTTTCAATTATTGTTAAACCAAGTTCTCAAACTGCTTTGATAACTTGGGGTAATATTGATGGTGGATTAGGAAATACAACCTATACGCTTCAATATGGAACATCACCAGGAAGTGTGTCTCAAAGTATTTCTGGAGTGACAAGTTCTTATTTGGTAACAGGTCTAATTGATGGGTTTACTTATTATTTTCAGATTATAGCAAGCAATGACTCTGGAAGTGTAACAAGTAACACAGTATCAGCGCTTATCATAAATCCACCATCTACTCCTACTTGGAATGGATCTCCAAGCATTACATCAAATTTAGTTACTTTAAATTGGAATGCCGCAGTAGGATCGGGAACAATAACATATTCATTATATCGAAGTTTAGTTCCGGGAAGTCAATATGAAATTGTCCCTAGTTGTTCATCTATTAGTGCTTTAACTTGTACTGATGATGCAGTAAATTTAATCCCTGCAAATTTATATTATTATATATTAATTGCGACAAATGAAGGAGGAAACTCTCCGTCTTCTTCAGAAATAAACATTACTACATATCCTGCAATACCAAATACTTTACTTGTCTCAGCTGCTTCTGCTTCTAGTAATTTATTAAGTTGGTCTTCTTTATATGGAAACGCTAATATTACGTTTAATATATATAGATCAATATCATCACCTGTTGGGATTATAATAGTAAATAAAATTGGAACTTCAAGTTCAACATATATTTCACCTAATTTAAATTATTTAGATAGCTCTTCATTTTTAGAAAATAAAATATATTATTATAGCTTGACAGCAACGGATATAAGTGGAACTTCTTCAAATTCAATTGAACAAAGTATTCCCTCTTCTTTATTAACAGCGCCTTCTTTATTGTCTTCTTCATCTGTATCTTCAAATTCACTAACATTAAATTGGACATTAAGTGTTGGAAACGCTCCTTTAACTTTTAATGTTTATAGATCATTGACAAGTTCGCCTGCTAGTTGGGGTAGTCCTATTTATTCTGGAACATCTTCTTCGTTTATAGATAGTTCATTATCGGAAAATACGAATTATTATTACAAAGTTGGCGCATTAAATTCAAGGCCAAATGCAACGGAACAAGTTTCATCTGTATTTAGTACTTTAACTGCTTTACAAACGCCTCCATCATTACTAGCGCCTACAAATATAACTTATAATTCAATTACATTAAATTGGAATTCTGCTCCTAATAATGGAACAGTTACTTATCAATTATTTAGATCTACGACAGGTTTAACAGGAAGTTGGGGATCCGCAATTTTTACGACAACTTCAGCACTTACGTATACAGACAATACAGGTTTATTAGAAAATAAAAATT
>NZ_JBIPMD010000110.1:0-10211 GCF_044369315.1 Silvanigrella sp. | reverse complement strand
TTGTAAGCTCAATCGCCCCTTGCTTGAATTCGCTTGTATACCTTCTTTTGGTTAACACCATTTCAACACCTCTTTCCTAAAAGTTTTTTTCGGATCTGGGTGTCTACTTTCTTAGGGGAGGATCACAGTTACTTATCGATCAAAAAAAAGAGAAATCCAAAATGAAGATTTATTAATTAATTATTTAAAATATGCTAATCCAAGAGAACAAAAGTATCAGCTAGATGATATGACTGGAGAGTTAATGAAGCAAGGACTTCCTGAAGAAATTGCCGATGATCTTAGCTATGAGATCTTCTTGTCTAATGGAATTAGTAATTTTGATTTAAATAGTTATAATAATGAAGCTAAAAAATTTATAGATAGTGCTAAAAATTACTGGGAAATAATAAGAAAGTATGAAGATCCTAGCAAATATAAATCAAAATATAATAAAATTATTTTTAATTTTGATGAAATAACTAAAAAAGTAATTATTAAATCAAAATATGACCAAAAAATTCTATTAACAGAAAAAATTTCATAGCTCAATTATAAATTTATATTGTTAAAGAACTTTTAAAAAACTATATACTATTTTTTCTGTATAACAGCTACAAACATGGTGTCTGCGTTTTCAATTGGCGATCCCAACATCTTGTGATTTATTATTGTAAAATCTGGATTATTTCTAATAAAACATTCAATTATATTTTCATTTTCTTCATAAAGCCAACTGCAAGTAGAGTAGACCAAATGACCACCGCTACGCACTGCTTCACTTGCTGTCTGTAAAATATTCAATTGTAAATCTATTAAGCTTAAAATATTTTCTTTTGTAATACGATATTTAGAATCAGGATTTCTACGCCATGTCCCTGAAGAAGAACAAGGAGCATCAACTAATACCCAGTCAAATCCATTTTTATTTTCAACTTCTTTTTGAAATTGTGGCAGACCTTCTCCATTCCAAGGAAGACAACGAATATTAAAAAAACCACTTTTTCGAGCTCGCTTTTTAACTTCTTCTAGTTTGTATTCACGAATATCTGAAGCATAAATAACGCCTTTATTTTTTATAAAACTTGCAATTTGTTGTGTTTTTCCACCACCACCTGCACAGGTATCCCAAATAAATTGCCCAAATTTAGCTTCTACATGTTCACCAATTTGCTGACTTGCAAGGTCTTGTATTTCAAAAAGCCCAGCTCGAAACGAATTTAAAGCAAAAATTCCGCCCTTACCTTCAATAACTTTTAGAGTGCATGAATTGTGAACTTCTACTTGATAGCCTTCTTTTAGTAGCTCATTTAAAACGTTTGTTTTAAATTTTTCGTCATTTAAACGAAGCCACATGGGAGGACGACTCTCAAGAAGACTAAAAAAAGAATCTTGTTGCTCTTTATTCCAGTTAGATAGGGCAATTCTTTTTTCAAACTGATCTAAAAACCATAAAGGAACACTCTGCATAATCATTTGAGATATTAAAATATTATTTTGATTTAATTGTTTTTCAATTTCATGAAAAACTTTTTTTTCATTTAAAAATTCATTTTCATTAGTTTCAATAGAAATATTTTCTTGTAATTTTGCATTCGAAGCCAAATAGCGAAGACGGATCCATATAAAAAATCTTTCTTCATTTATTTTGCGAAATGCCTGTAAGATATCTTCTACAGAAAGGTATTTATTTTTAAAATATTGAACAAAATTTTGAAAATGAATTTCTTTTTTATTTTCAGAATTTATCTTATATTTTAAATTAAAAAAATCCTCACAAAATAAAGCAAAATAACCATAACGAATTCCAGCAAATAAACATTCACTATACCAGCGTCTATCGCGACTTCCATATTTAGAATTTTTGGCAAACTCTTGGGCAAGCCATCTATCCATTTGGGGGAGAGTTTCTTGAGAAATAGCTGCACGCCATAATTTATTTAAGTGCAACCAACGGCCTTCGTAATTTTTTGTATTGATATTTTGCTTTTCAGACATGAATTTTATTCCTCAGATTCATCATCGAAAAATTCGATTTCAGCTCCATCTAAAGCCTTCATATCTTCAAATTCCATAGAACGGATATCATCATCATAGTTTCTATCTTTTTGAAAACGAGCTGCTTTTGTCGTTTTAACTCTTTCACCTTTATCATCAATTGGTGAACGCGTTCTTTCACGGAAAATAATAGAAATTGGAATATCTTTATAGCCAAATGCCTCACGGAAAGCATTTTCAACAAATCTTTTATAGCTAAAATGTAGATCTTGAGGATGTGAACAAAATATAATAAACCGAGGAGGCAAGGTTCCAACCTGAGTTGCATAGAAAAATTTAATTCTTTTAGACTTATTTTTAACCATTGGAGGCGTGTGTTTTAAAAGAACTTCTTTCAATATATTGTTTACTTGTGAAGTCGAATTTCTTCGGCTACTTTGATCATATAAGTCTATACACATAGGTATTAGTTTACTTACTCTTAAATTTTCAAGTGCACTCACAAAAATAACAGGAGCATATCTTAAATATCTAAGATCAAGATGAAGTTTTTCAGTAAATTCATTTACAGTATTAGATGTTTTGTCTTTAATTAAGTCCCATTTATTAACAACAATTAATATTGGTTTTCTTAATTCAAATGCATAACCTGCTACTCGAGCATCTCCATCAGTAGCTCCATCTTCGGCATTAATAACAAGTATGGAAACATCGGCATCTTCAAGACAAGCAACACTTCGAAAAGCGGAAAAACGCTCTAGCTTATCTGCCATACGACTTTTTCTACGAATTCCTGCTGTATCAATCACTCTTAAATCGCGGCCATGGTATTTTAGTCCTGCATCAACCGTATCACGTGTTGTGCCTGGGCGTTCATCAACAATAGAACGAACTTCTCCAACTAATCTATTTAGAATCGAAGACTTACCAACGTTCGGACGGCCAATAATCGAAAGTTTTATTGGCGGATTTTCTGGATCATCTCTTTTTTCTTTGGGAGAATTTGCAAAAATCTCTGTTGCGGCATCGAGAAGATCGGACATCCCTCTATTATGTTCAGCACTTACCGGAAAAATTCTTTGCACACCTAATTTTCTAAATTCTTCTATAAAAATATCATCTTTGGGTAGATCACATTTGTTTACACAAACAATAAAGTTTTTTTCAGATTTTCTTAAACGGCGAATCAAATCGGAGTCAACGGGGTGAATTCCTTCTCTTCCATCGACCACAAATATAACAGTCTCAGCTTCTTCAATTGCCATTTCAGCTTGTTCAACAAGTTGAATTTTAATATTATCACGAGAAGTTGGCTCAAAACCGCCTGTATCACAGATATAAAATGCTTCCCCGTTATGTTCTGCGCGCCCAAAAATACGATCGCGAGTAACACCAGGTTCATTATGTACAAGGCTCTTACGCTCGCGGATAATGCGGTTAAATAACGAGCTTTTTCCTACATTTGGACGTCCGACAAGGGCTACAAGTCGAGTATAAGTTCTTAAAGTCATTTTAGAGTGATCCTGTTTCTGTCTTGTAAAATATGCTAGAAGCTATTCTAGATGCCATGATCCTTTAATTATCATTTAGGCAAATAAAAGGGCAAAAAGAAGAGGCATCATAGCCAATCCACTTGCATAACGGAAAATTTGTGAAACATAAAGCGCTTTTTAAGAATAAGGAATTTTCTCCCTTTTCAAATGTTAGAAAATCTAAGCTTTACCTATCAGCAAAACAAATATGCTCTATTCTTCAAAAAAATGGCCATGAATCCTATTTTGTTGGGGGTGCAATAAGAGATCTTTTAATTAAACCTAATGCAATTCCTAAAGATATTGACTTAACAACATCCGCTACACCTGACGATATTTTTCGTTTGTTTCAAAATACCCAGTTTGTTGGAGAAGCATTTGGAGTTAGTTTAGTTAAAATAAATGATATGCAGTTTGAGCTTACAACATTTAGAAAAGAAGGAAAATATAAAGACAGGAGAAGACCAGAGTCTATATCTATTGGAAGTTTTTTAGACGATGCAAATAGAAGAGATTTCACAATGAATTGTCTTTATTTCGATCCAATTAAAAACAAAATATTGGATCCGCATCATGGTTTAAACGATATTAAAAATAAAATAATTCATTGTGTAGGCAACGCTAATGATAGACTATATGAAGATTCTCTAAGAATTTTAAGAATGGCTCGTTTTTCGGCTAACCTTCATTTTACAATCTCAAATGAAAGTTTAGAGGCCGCAAAAAAACAGTCTGATGGTATTTCATTATTAAGCAAAGAAAGAATTTTACTTGAATTTCAAAAAGTAAAATTAGGAAGATTTTACTATTTTTTCGAATCTTTAAACAATATTTTAGAAATTAATAAAATTATATTCACTAAAATTAAGATTGAAGATAATAAAGATAAAAACTTATTTTATAAAAACCCATTGACAATTGGAAAAATAAAGATAGAAACTCCTTATCCATTTTTTAATTTCTTAAAAGTTTTTCTATTTAATTATAACATTGATCTCAATAATAATTATCAAATTATTATGAATGAAATAGAAAACTGGCCTTTGTGCAATGAAGATAAAAAAATAAGCCTACTTTTTTTAAAAAGTATTATTCTAAAATCTAATTTATCAGAAAATACAGATATCGAAGTTCTTGACTTTATTTTTTTCGAATACTTATCTCAAATAAATTTAATTACAAATAATTTATCTTATGGAGTATTAATAAATTTATCTATTTTTATTAAAGACTCAATGCTTAAAGAAACTTTATATAAAATGATTGAATCTAACTCAAAAGAAAATATTATAAAAATTAACACATCTGAAGTAATTAAATATGTAGAAAAAGAACATTTAGATAAAAAGTATATTTCTTCAATTATCAAATACCTTCAATATATAAATTTAAAAAAAGGTGTTATACCAAAAGTACAAAGTGTTATTCAATTTAAAAACCAATTTTTTAAAGAATATTTTAATTCTTTAAATTCAAATATTCTTAAACAAAAATGAGATTTCAATTTTGATAGTAAATAAAACAAACGTATCCAATAATGTCAGTATTGTTTTAGTTTCACCAGAACATCCAAATAATGTTGGAGCCGTTGCCCGTGCTATGAATAACATGGGCATATCAGACTTACGTCTTGTCAATCCCTGTGAATTTTTAAATAATGGGGCTGATGGCTCTAAAACATTAGCGGTTCACTCTCATTCTATATTAGAAAATGCAAAAGTTTTTACTTCATTGAAAGAGTCTATTTTAGATAAAGAAATTATAATAGGTACAACCAACAGAATTCGAGGCCATCACAAACAATTGAATTCAATTTGGGAGCTTGATTCTTTTTTGTTAAATTTAAATGCTCCAAATAAAATAGCTTTTGTCTTTGGTAGAGAAACTTCTGGTTTAAGTAATCAGGAAATTAATTTATGTAATCATATTATTTCTATCCCAACATTTGGTGAAAATAATTCATTAAATTTATCACAAGCAGTCATGATTATTTTATATGAGTTTTCAAAATTTAATTACAAAAATAAAGTATTAAAAATAATCGAAGAACCTATTGCAAATTCAAATCATATAGAAAAATTAAAGGAAAATATATTTTTAATTTTAAAAAAAATCGACTATATCAAAAACGGAAATGAAGATAAAAAATGGGGTGTTTTTTCAAAATTAATTTCAGACAAAAAACTAACTACAAAAGAAGTCGATATTATTCAGGGAGTTCTTAGCAAAATTAAAAATTTAATCCCAGGGTGATGGAGTTAGCTCTAATTTTTTCCGAAAAGCATATATTTTATGATCAAAACTACTGGCATATAGTGAATCATTTTCCCCAAATGCAATATTAGAATAAATAGGGCCGCCTACTTTTAAATTCCAGAGCATTTTTCCTTCAGTTGAAATTTCATAGATACGACCATCAAACGAACCTACAAAAATATTTCCCAATCGACTTATTTTGGGTTTTGAATAAATCGTTCCTCCAGCAACAAAAGCCCATTTTAAAGATCCATTAGGATGGATTGCATATAATTTATGATCATAAGATCCAATGTATAATGTACCATTTGGACCAACAGTGGGACTTGAATAAATCATTTTGTCTGTCTTAAATCTCCACTTTAAAGTTCCATTTAAATTTAAAGCATAGACATAATTGTCATAGGAGCCAAAATAAATTGTTCCATCTTTTGCAAAAGTTGCAGAGGAATAGACATATCCTTCTGTTTCATATTCCCAATTTTTTACTCCACTTGCTTGAAAGGAATATAATTTGTTGTCATTGGATCCTATATAAATATTTCCATAATTATCTATAGAAGGGCTTGCTGAATATATTTCTGCACCTGTTTTATAATCCCATTTTTTTGTACCATCAGGATTTATTGCATAAATTTTTTGGTCATTAGAACCAAAATAAATAATTCCATTTTTATCTATTGCAGGACTAGAATAAATTTCACCTCCAGCTTCAAAGTGCCATCTTTTTGTACCATTAGGATTTAAAGCGTATAATTTTTTATCATTGGATCCAAAATAAATGATTCCATTTTTATCTATTAATGGTGATGAATAAATTTTTCCGTCTGTTAAGTAACTCCAAATTATTTTACCTTCTTTACTTATAGCATATAACTTATTATCATATGATCCAACATATAAGGTACCATCCTTTCCAACTGTGATTGAAGAGAATATTTTAGAACCAGTTACTATATTCCAGTTAAAAACAAGTTTAAATGGATTATTATAATTTCTAGCTCTAGGACTATCATTATTAATATAAAAATTAACGGATGTTGCATTTGTTTCTTTTGATAATAAACAATTAATAATTATAGAGTAAAATATAATTTTTCTTAATGAAATATAATTCATATGCTCTCCTTTATAAAGGTCAAAGTATTTAACTTTAAGATAGACTTATCATATAAATTTGATAGTTTGTAATAAATTTTTGGTTATTTTACAAACAAAATAGTTATTATTAATTATATTTAAAATTCTACAAAATTAATTATTTCAAAAAATATAAATTTAAAAAGATAACCAAAATCAAAATAAATAAGAGTTATTATTTAAATTTGCATACAAATAAATTTAACTATTTTTTAGATTGCATTTATATTTAAGAAATTATATAAGAAATTTTTAATCCTGAAGTAATTAATGGTGCTCTATTTTTTTAATTCTTTTTATTTAATAAAGATCTATAATAGAATATAAAAATTGAGATAATTAAAAACTATCTCAATCTATTTGTTAATATTGACTTATTTTATCTAAAGCAGAAGCCGTAGTTGATTTTAAATTACGTCTTGTAATTGTTCCTTGGGATATAAAGTTTAATAAATACCATTTCCCACCAGCTTTTCCATTGGTGCCACTTGCTCCATCACCACCAAAAGGTTGCATATTTACGATCGCTCCCGTTGTTTTTCTATTTACATAAAAATTCCCAGCAAGCTGACTTAAAACAGGAACAGCTTGTTCAAGAAAATTTTCATTTTTACTAATGACACTTCCTGTCAAACGATAATTATGCTGCTGAATAATAGCAACAGTGTCTTCAAATTTTTTATATGTTCGAACAGCAATAACAGGTCCAAAAATTTCTTCACTTAATAATTCATGTTTATCAACATAAACTTCAATTATAGTAGGTGAAACATAAAAACCATTGTTTTTTTCATAAGTGCCGCCGGCAATAATTTTGCAATTTTTATCATTTTTTGCACGATCAATATATGAAGTTATTTTATTAAATTGACGTTCATTAATAACAGGACCGACATCACATTTTCTTTCGATGGCATTACAAACGATAAGTGAAGCTGTTTCCTTTAGTAAGGCACTTCGCAATTCAGGCCAAATTGTTTCATGAATTAAAGCAACACTGTTTGCTGAACATTTTTGCCCGCTTCTACCAAATGCGCCTTGAATAATACAACGTGCGGTATCAATCACATCAATATCGAAATCAGCAACAAGAAAATCTTTTCCACCTGTTTCAGCAACGTAACGAGGAAAATTCGCACGAGGATATTCGGTATTATATAAATAATTACCAAATGCTCTTGCGGTAGGAAAGCTTCCTGTAAAGTTAACAGCTGTTAATTCAGGATGCGTTAATACAGTTGGGAGACATAGTTTACCATCACCAGTGATCATATTTATTACGCCAGGAGGAAAACCCGCTTCATCTAAAGCAAGCATAAGCATATAGCCACTCATAACAGCATCATCTGAAGGTTTCCATACAACTGTGTTTCCTGTTAAAGCCATAACCAATGGCAAATTATAGCCAATTGCCTGCGGAAAATTAAAAGGTGTGACTGCACATGTAAAACCTTTTAATGGGCGCATTTGAATTTGATTTGTCTCACCCCATCCATCTCCTAATTGTTCAGACAAAATATCTGCATAAAAATAATTGTTGAATCTCACAAAATCCATAAGCTCTGCCCATTCAACATAAGTCTCATAAGAATTGTATCCACACTCCAGACTAGAAACAGCGCATAGTTCATATTTCCATTTTAATAAAATATTTTCTAAATCGCGAAATTTTTGAATTCGTGTTGCTGGAGATAGGGAAGCCCATTTTTCTTTTGCGCTTAATGCAGCATCAATTGCCTGCTGGGAGTGTGTGGCATCGGCCTGTTGATAACTTCCTATCGCTTCTCCATTGGAAGGATTTAAATTTTTTACTTTATTTTGAGAAAAAACTTTCTTTCCATTAATTATCATTGGAATATCTAAATTTCTTGGAACTTTTTTTACGGCTTCAGAATATTTTTGCCATTCTTGATCTGAATCTTTTGGATTGATAATCATTTCATTATTAGGAATTTTTAAAGATAACTTAAACATAAGAACGCCTCCTGAAGGTCACATTAAGAAATTAAGATTCACAAAAATATTCATATTACAAGAGAGAGAATTCTACAAGAAAGTTTAAATTTATTGAAATACAATTCTATAATATATAAAATTGCATTTGCTTTATAAAAATTAAATAGTTACTTAAATTATGTTTTGGAATGCTGCTGACCTGAAACAGTTTGTTCAAGCCATTTTTTTTCATTAGGAAAATCCCAAACACTAACTAATTCATTTTTTCTATAATCAAAATAACAAGCCTTTACAAAGCCTGGAGTAACTACAATTAAAGGATCTTTTGAACCAATTGTATGAGAATTCATAATTGTAATTTTAATATTTTTGTTAAATTCTTCATAAGGATTCCAATAATATATGCCACCGTGTTGAGCTTGAAATCGTGGGCATAGCATTAAATCTTTCAGCAATGCTTTATTTTCAATACTAGCGGGAGAAACTCCATTAAATCCAGCAAAACAAAATAGGTCATGATCTCCATATATTTTCTGCCCTGGTTTTGATCTTAAAAATAGGAAAGGTTCTTCAACATAGACATGCTTAGAGTATTTGCCACCAGGCTGATATAAAGAATTTTCTTCAACAAACTCATTTGTACGTGAATAAAACATATTTTCAATTTTATTCATATTGCAATAAAAATAATTAACAATTTTTTCTGTCATACTTCTAGTTTTAAAATTTTTATTTAATTTTTCTCTTTTTATTTTCCAAAGTTCATTTTTAAAAGTTTTAAAATCACTCAATGATAATTTATGACCAGATGGATTATAGTGAACAACGGAACCAATATCTTTTATTTCAATATTTTCATGTAAAAAAGTATCTTCCAATTTACTAGTTTTATTTTTAATTTCCTGAGGTTTTGTTGGGTTACCAGACTCGTTTGCCATAAATGCAACTGCTGCTGTTGGACGAATGGCAATGGAAGTCATGTATTTTTTTGCAAGTTCAAATACCTCATGAAGAGCAAATATTTCAATCGAAGATAAAATATATTCTTGTTCTACTTGTCTTTGTAATTTAGTTAAATTTCTATTTTGATTAAAAAGATAATTTTCTAAAAAATCGTGATTAATTTTAATATTATGATCATCGTTACCTTGATGAACTAATTCTTTAAAATAATTCTGTCTTAAATTCATATTGTCTTTTAACTTTAACATTTCAAATAAATTAGTGGTAGGTAGAGACATGACTTTTATTTCCTTTCAAATAAAGTAATTCATTGCCATGAAACCCCTGCAGAACCGGACTTGTAGTTTTCCCACATCCGGCTCCCAGAGATGATATTCATTGCGTAGG
>NZ_JBIPMD010000321.1:0-3059 GCF_044369315.1 Silvanigrella sp. | reverse complement strand
TTCATACGATGAAAAAGTATATTCTAAATCTGTTAGTTCAATTAGACAATCAATAGAAATCCTATTCAACTGGTTAATTGAATCTAGTGGCATTTAAACGGCATCCAAAGTCCGTTCAACAAAGGGCTTGCTTGTCCATGTTTTCGGAAGATTTTCTGCATGCCTTTTTAAGTACATATTCTTTTTCTAAAAACACATTCTCAACTCTTAACTGGCATTATATATTTTAATATTTAAATAAAAAAGGGGATGTCAAGTAACAAAAAGAAAGTTAAATTAGAAAATATATTATTATTTTAATTTATTTTTTTCTCTTCTAAATAAACACCAACGAGTGAGTATTTATCCATTGCATTTTTTTGAAATCCCACAACATATGGTTTTTTTAAAAAAGCAGAAGTATAACTATAAATAGGAGCAATAGGAGCATCCTCAGTAATTATTTTAGAAGCATTTTCTAATAATTCTTTTCTTTTTTGAGGGTTCATTTCTTGGAGAGCTTGATTTACAATATTATCGAACTCAGGATTTTTATATTTAGGATCATTTGAAGGATCAAGCGAGCGGTACGGAGCTAAAAAATCTGTGGCGTCATTAATATTTGCAATATTTCCAAGACGTAAAACTTCAAAATCTCCATTTGTTCTTTTATCTAACATTGTTTTCCACTCTTCATTTACCGTAACAACATGAACACCTAAATTATTTTTCCACATTGAAGCAATGGAAGATGCAATTTTTTTATGAGCATCATTTGTATTATATAGTATATGAATGGTTAAACGATTTGAAGCAGAATACCCAGCTTCACTATATAACTTTTTTGCTTCTTCAATTTGTTTTGCTCTAGGCCAATCTTGCCAATATAATTTATTTTGAGAATAATTTTTTAAGCCATAAGGAATAAGATCATAAAGAGGTCTTTGCCCTTGCCCCATAACAGAGTTTGCTATGATATCTCTATCTATAGCTATGCTTAATGCTTGACGCAATTTTTTATTATTTAAGGGTGCTTTTTGAGTATTAAAAATATAAACGTAACTTGCTAAATAGGGATGATTGCTTAGTTCTGAACCATATTTAGCTTTAATTTGTTTAAATTTATTTATAGGAATTGTCGCCGTTATATCAAGCTGACCAGTTTCATACATTGAAAATTCAGAGTTTTGGTCTGTTATAGAATGAAAATTTACTTTTTCAATGAATAATTCTTTATTATTCCAATAAAGTGGATTTTTATCAGCTGTTACCTTGTCTCCAACTTTGCGATAAGTTAATTTATAGGGCCCATTAGAAACCAAATTATTTACTTGAGTAAATGAGTCCTTGTATTTTTCTACACTCGATATTTGAACAGGAGACGTATTTGGAACTGTTAAATTTTCTAAAAAAGAAGGAATGGGTTTGATTAAATCAATTTCTAAAGTAACATCATTCACCGCTTTAACACCAAGTGTCTGAGGTGTTTTTTTTCCTTCCGTAATGTCTTTTCCATTTATAACAAACTCTAGCAGTGAGGCTTGATACGAAGCGATTTTGGGATCAACTAACCTTTGAAAAGCAAAAACAAAATCTTTTGCTGTTAATTTTGTGCCATCAGACCACTTTAAATCTTTTCTTAAAATAAAAATATATTTTTTCCCATCTGCACTTATTTTCCAGCTTTCCGCTGCGGCAGGAATAATATTTTCTTTTAAATCTGTTGTTACTAAACCTTCAAAAAGTTGTCTGACAATAGCAGAGCAAGTTGATTCATTACATTTTTGGGGATCTAGAGTTTTCGGATCATCTAAATTTCCAATATTTAAAACTTGGTTTTTGGCTAATTTTATATCTTTTGATGTCGCAAAAATTGGATTTGCCAAAAAGACACTAGCCATAGATATAGCGATATTTCGAAGTATCATAGATCCTCCTTAAGTAAAATCATTCTTCTGTAAACCTGGATAAAAATTATATCAAAAGGAGTAATTACTATCTAGTTCATTTGAATATTTTCTGAATATAATGGAATCCTAATTTTGATAATTTTATTATCGATAAGAATAAAATTTAACAATAAATAATTTTTCTATTTTAATTTTAGTATGATCCTCGAAATTTGGAGTATGAAATTTAAGAATTCAAATTTATAGTTTAATATTTCATTATAAATAGATTATATTATAAAATTAAAATTTGAAAAATAATTAACTCAACTGCATTGCAACATCATAAACACTATTTACAACCATTTTCCACGGTTCTTCTGCAAAGCCAGGAAAACTATCACCACAACAATAGAGACCTTCTAATCCCATTTTTGTTTCTTTTACTTCAATATTTGATGGCATATCTGAAGGAATGGTAAATGCAACTGGCAAAAGAACTATTCTCTCACTAATTTTATTTTGAGGAATTCGAGCGCCTTTTTTTAATTCTTCTGCATATTCCGATTTTAATACACGAGCAGCAGCACGTCTCAAACGAGATACGGCCTCGCGAACGGCGGGAGCTTGCAAAGACTCCTCGTAATCTAGTTTTGTTGAAAATAACAAACGACCATCTTGAGTAAGGAAACACTGTGCTCTTTCAACAGGAAATAAAAATTGATCTCCAGAACTCACACTTTCAGGCCAATTTTCCGATTTTATCGATTGAAAATGAGAAATTTCAGAAACAACTAAAGAAACAGGTCTTACTTTTGAAACAAAACGAGATTGACTTGGTGTAAAGTGTTCTTTTGCAATCACTCCTAAACATTTTGTAAGAGGTATTGCAAAAATTAATTTTTTACAATGGATAGATTTATTTAAAGGCATAACTTCATCTGATAATAAAAGCTGAAAAAAGGATTCTTTTGTATAGTTAACCCGAATCACTTCACATAATGTTCTTATAATAACACCACGTTTTTTTAATATTTTTGCAATCCCAAATTCAAGACACATTCCTCGATAAAAATAACCTGGAATTTCTTTTTTTTGTAAATGAAAAAAAGACCATAACGATTTACAAACATTTTGAAATAACTATTTTTCACAATTTGGTCCTACAATAGCAGTAAAAATAGGGGATAA
>NZ_JBIPMD010000012.1:0-30987 GCF_044369315.1 Silvanigrella sp. | reverse complement strand
ACCACTAGAAGCGGCATCACCAGAAGGCGCGGAATTAAGTGAAGAAGCACCACTAGAAGCGGCATCACCAGAAGGCGCGGAATTAAGTGAAGAAGCACCACTAGAAGCGGCATCGCCAGAAGGTGCGGAATTAAGTGAAGAAGCGCCACTTGAAGCGGTATCGCCTAACGAAATGATTTCGGAAGAAACCGAAGGGAGTAAAAATAAGGAAATGAATGAAAATCAAATTTCACAATTATCTTCTCTTGCAAGTTCCGCATTAATAAAAATTTCAATGATAAATGATAAAGATAAAGCAATAGAAATTATGAATTCAATTTTAAATTCACATAACGCGAGTGTTACTTTTGGAGAAAATAATACTTATAAAATAAACGGGGAAGATTTTTCTTCTTCAGGAGATTTATCTTCTGTTATGAATCAAAATGAGAGTCCCATTTCTATTGCATTAGATCCTGTTTTAAAGAGAATTTTAAAAATGAATAACTCTATATCGTAATTTTGCTACTTTTATTTTGAGGTGTCTTGTGGAAAATGATTTTAATAATTCAGAATCAACATTATCAGCTACAGACTGCATTGCTTCTATGTTAAATGCACAAAGGCAATTGCTCATTTCTATAAGAAGATTAAATGAATTAGTAGCCTTTTCTCAAAGCACAGATATTGAAGCAGAACGACAATTATTATTAGCATTACAAGGTCAATTTAGAAAAATTACAGATAATATTTCAGGAGTTACTGATAATCTAGGAAACTTATTAGAGTTTAGAAAAACAAAAGATAGAGAAATTCAAAGAGCTTCATTTAATTTGGATAGTACAAGACAAGCTATTGGTGAAAGTATTGTTACCTTGAATGTTACTTCAGATTATATTAGAGAAAGTATCTTAATGAGTCGACATTCTTTATCTGAAACAAGAAAAACAGCAGATAGAAGTCGTGCATGGGGGCGTTTGGGTTCTGACCTTTTACATGACTTTAATACGTTTCAAGATCAGATGGAACAGTTAACTGAAGTGATTAAAAATTGGGATGAATTAATGAGTAAAACGCAAGTTTTACAAAATGAAGTTTTTCAACATTCTCAAAATACGAGAGAGGCTATTCAAGGTGTAACGTCTGCTATGATTAGTGGTCGTGATCGAATGAATGCGGTCCAAGAAAAAATTTCTATTTTAGCAAATCGTGTTTCAGATATTGGGAACATTATAGAAGTCATTGATGATATTTCTGAGCAAACAAATTTATTAGCACTAAATGCAAGTATTGAGGCAGCAAGAGCGGGAGATCAAGGTAAAGGATTTGCAGTTGTGGCAGATGATATTAGAAAACTTGCTGAGAGATCATCAACCGCTACTAGAGATATTTATGATAGAATTGAAGCAATTCAAGAAGAAACCTCAGGTGCAATGGGTGCCATTAGGGAAGGTCACGCTGTTATTGAAGCTGGTGTTAAAAAAGCAGATACGGCAGATACTTTATTAAAGGAATTAAGAGAAAAAATTGGCCAATTGTCGAGACAAGCGATAGGTTTAGATGACCAACTTGGGACTGCTAAAAATCTATCAGAAGGTAACAAAACGAGAACAAGAGAAATGTTTCGAACTATTAGAAAAATTACAGAAACAGCAACTTTTGCTCGAGATTTGGTAAATCAGGTTGAAACAAGTTTAACGAGTATTGTTGCTGCTGGTACAAGTAGTCTTGCTGCAATACAAGTAGAAGTAAAAAAATTGTTAGGAATTGTAAGTAATTTAGAACAAGCTCAAAGTGTTGCTAGACAAGTTCATGATTGGGTTCATCATGTTGCTGTTACTTTAGGCGAGGCAAAATCAGATTCGGAAGTTGCAGCAAATCAATGCTCAAGTGGGTTACACCAAGTAGAAATTTCCTTTAAGCATTTGGACACAGAGAGATCTACATTAGAGTCCATGCAACAAGTTGGTAAAGATATTTCAAGTTGTGTTGATAAAGTTGTTTTAGCAAGTGAATATTTAAAAAATCTTTTAACAGCAGGTGTTACTTTACAAATTGGATCTCCGGGACAAGTTCTCATGTTGAAAGAAGATGGAAAATTTTCGGAAATAGATAGTTCTGTTCCAAATAAAATTCAAGATGATAATGCTGTTGAAAATAATGGTGTTAAGGAAGCAAGTTAAATGGGACTTAGAATTACTGGTAGTGTTAACTTAGAAGGTAACATTGCTAAAGCCCAAAAAGAGTATGACAATAGTCTTGAAAAACTTTCAACAGGTGTTCGTTTTACTAGAAATGAGCCAATGCCTGTAGAAAGATCTCAATCTGATAATCTTATTTCTAAAATGCGTGAGTTAAATGTCTATAAAAGAAATGCAAATGATGGTCTTTCATTTACAGAAGCAGCAGAATCAAATTTAAATGCAATTTCTAATAACGTTATTCGTTTAAAAGAGTTGGTTGCTCAATCAACAAATCCAGCATTATCTGATAAAGAACGCGGGTTTTTATTTATTGAATATCAAGCTAATTATCAAAGTTTAGTAACTACTTCATCTACAGCAAGCCATATGGGGCGGCAATTATTTAGCTCTGATGATGATAGTGATTTTGAATATCAAGGAATTGGAAGAGGTAACGGTTATTCTACAGGTTCAGTAAGTGTAAGAGTAAGTGCTCCTAAAATTTCAGATGGAAAAGATGTTGGAGTAATTAGTATAAACGATTTAGATCAAGTAAAAACAATGCCAAGTGATTTAGGAATAAAATCTGCAGAAAACTTAGCAAATGCAGAAGGTGGTGTTTCTATAGATGATGTTTTAGATAATTTTAATGTGAGCAATGAAAAAGAATTAGGGGCAAGTTTTGATGAAGCTCATTCAAAAATTTCTTCATTTAGAGCAAAATTTGGAGCAGCAACTTCAAGTTTATCTTCTGCTTTAAATACAATAAATGTTGCTTATGAAAATACGGCAGCAGCAAATTCAAGAATTCGTGATGTTGATTATGCAACTGAAATAACAAATTTGGCCAAAGCCAAAATTCTTGTTCAAGCAAGTACCAGTTTACTTGCTCAAAGAAATAATAATTCCGCTCAAAATATTTTAACCCTTGTTAAAGGTGTTGATAAAAATTCATAATATATTTTTATTGTAAATTTACTAAATTTGAATCAAATACTTCAAAGCAATTTTCTTCAGGTATTATTTGAACAACTGGAAAATGATAAATATTTATTTTTTGCCAATTATAATTGTTTTGTATTTTTGAAAATACTTTAACTGCTGATCTCGCAATTGTATAGTAGCCATCTGTAGTATAGGGCAGATCGCTAGAACTTATGTTTTTAAATTTAAATTTTCCTACTTTTTTTCCCAAGTACTTCATTTCAAGTATGGTTATTCCAAATTCATCATTATATATCTCTAAATTTAATATTGTATTTGTTTTTCTATTTAATATTTGTTTATTTTTTTCTTTTAAACATAACTGAAGCCAAAAACCTTGAATAAAAATAGTTACAGTTGTTTCTGGTGAATATAGTTTAAAAAATTCATTTTTGGAAAGTTTTGCTAATAAATGACTAAATTTTCCTTTTTTATCAAAAGCAGACTCTACTTTAGTGCCTTGAAATAGTTCTGAAGCTATTTCTTGTGGTGTTTTTTGTGTGTATTGACTTGTTTTCATTATTTTAATTTCTTTTTATTTTGTTTATTTGAATTATTTCATATTAAAATAAATCAAATAATTTTATGAATTCTTATTCATAGAGAAGAAAAATTATTATTTTTTTTCTCTATGAATGATTCATAACTTAGTTTTTTAAAAAGGGTATGTCGGAGATTTGACTGGTTGTAAATTAGACAAATTTATTATTAATAAAATTTGATGATATCAATTATACGATTGGGAATCTCCAACCATAGTTATCTTTAATTGTCCCTGCCTGAATTCCAATTAAATTCTTTTTTATATGCAGAGAAATATCACCAATTTTTTCTTTATTTATTATTATTTTTTCATCCATATCAATAAGGCATGTTATTGGAGAAATAACAGCTGCAGTTCCGCAAGCAAACATTTCTGTAAGTTTGCCTGATTTTGCATCAGATATAATTTTAGAAATTTCAATTCTTTTCTCTTCTACTTCATAGCCTAAAACTTTTGCAATTTCTAATACGGAAGTTCTGGTAATCCCATGAAGAATGCTTCCATTTAGTGCAGGCGTTACGATTTTATTATTATAAACAAACATAACATTCATCGCTCCTGCTTCTTCAACATATTTATGCTCATTCGAATCTAGCCATAATACTTGTTCTGCCCCTTTTTCTTTAGCTGTGCGCATTGGAAGTAAGGCAGAAGCATAATTTCCTCCACACTTTGCTTCTCCAGAACCTCCAATGGCAGCTCTTGATAGATTTCTTTCAATATAAACAGAGATTCCTGTTTCTGTTGAAAAATAGCTTTTAGAAGGGCTTAGAATAATGAAAAATCGATATGTTTCAGAGGCTCTATAGGATACGCCTTTATCCAATGGAATCATGGAAGGTCTAATGTATAAAGCGCCAGGAGACGGCAGAATCCAGTCTTTTTCGACTTTCACAAGCTCTTTTATGCAATGTACGAACAAATCCTCGGGAAAGGGGATCATACCCATACGGGTAGCAGAAAGAGCCATACGAGCCGCGTTTTTATCTGGTCTAAATAGGTATATTTCTTTATCATTTGACTCAGAGCGGTATGCTTTTAGGCCTTCAAAAATGGTTTGTCCATAGTGAAAAACAACGGAGTTCGGTGTCATGGAAAAAGTTTTATAAGGAATAATTTCAGGTGTTTGCCATCCTCCTTTTCTGGGTAGATAATCGCAAATAAGCATATGATTTGTAGGGATAGAGCCAAATGCTATATTTTCATTCAAAGAAGGTGGACTTTTTCTTTTGTGTTTTGGTAATAGATTTTTTATGATTTTGAAATCTTTATTTTTAATCATGTTTTTATTTGAAGAATTCATTTTTATTTTCCTTCATAATTTGATGATGAGGCGAGCAATTTCTTGGTATTTTAGTAAGAAATAGAGACTCGCTGGAATATTTATCATGTTTTTCTGTTTAAGTAAGAGCCATAGCAGGGATTTGTTTCTTTACCAGAAATTTTTTAAAAAAAATTTCATTGGATGCTTGACAAGATCTTTGAAGGTTGGCATACAGGTTTCACCGCTGCTTGGGGCATCGACAAGTGGTAAGTCAACGGTTTTTGATACCGTCATTCCTAGGTTCGAATCCTAGTGCCCCAGCCACTTTTCCTCACTTAATGATTCCTTCAAACGCTTCAATCGCAAAAAATCACTTTTACTTTAAACTAAAGTTATTCAAGTTGATAATTTAATAATGCTTTCATTATTTTTAACTTAAATTAGCTTAACGGTTTTCTTGGGAACTTAATATAGACCGATGTTCCTATTCCTTCCTTGCTTTTTATTTCAATTGTTCCTTTATGCATACTCACCATGCTTTTTACTAAAGATAATCCAAGTCCCATATTTTTTGAAGAAGTATGTCTTGATTTTTCAATTCGATAAAATCTATCGAATAAATGAGGCTCACTTTTTTCTGGAATTCCAACTCCTGTGTCACTTACTTCTATATTTAAATACTCTTCGCTTAAAAAAGCAATTAAAATAATTTTTCCATTTTGTTTATTATAGGTTATTGCATTTGATAATAAATTACTAATAATTCGTTGGAATAAAACTTTATCAACGTATGAAGTGATATCTCTATCACATTGAACAGAAATTTCTATTGATTTTTCTTGAGCGATCCCATCATAAAGATCTTTCATATTTAATAATTCTTGATATATGTCTATTTCTTCAGCTTGAATATGAATATTGTGTTTTTCTGAGCGAGACAAAAAGGTTAGATTGTCAATAATTCTTGTTAATCTATGGCATTCTTCTAAATTTGAATGAAGGATATCTACGTACTCTTGTACTGTCCTTTTATTTTGTAAAGCAACTTCAATTTCTCCTTTTAAATTATTAACTGGAGTCCTAATTTCATGCGCAATATCATCAGAAAACTGACTAATCCTTTGGAAAGAATCTTCTAGTCTTTCTAAAACTTCATTAAAAGAATTTTTAATAATTTTTATTTCTTGAGGAAGCCAATCATTGTCAACTCTTTCGTGTAAGTTAACAGAAGTAATACTTCGGATTTTTTTAACAACTCGATGAATAGGGCTTAAAATAATTTTAGAAATAAAGACGGATAGAATTAAGCAAGTTATTAAAATAGCAAGAGATATAAAGCTTGAGCGGTTTTTAAAATTTGTTAAAATGGAAATACGATTGGTTTTATCGGCTAATACTTCAATATGAAGAACTTTGTTGTTATGAACGATCTCTTTTTTTACATAATAAAAATATTTTGAATTTTTTTGTTTTATATTAATTTCTTCATCGGGAGAAACTAAATTTTCGTTTTGATTTTCACGTAAAGAATAAAGAAATTTAAACATTCCTGGGGTGATGAATATAATTTTTCGGTTTGTGACATCTTCAACTAAGAAAAATAGATTGTCATTTACTTCAAAGAATAAACATTCAAAAGGGGAGCGATTCGGGTTTTCTTTTCTATCTACAAGTCGGACAATTTCTTGAATATTTTTTTCAAGAGTTACTTTTTCAGTTTGATTATAAAATGAAGAAATAAAACTATTAAATAAAAAATTTTGAGTTAATATCAAAATAATACAAGTTATAAAATACCAGAATGAAAGCCAAATAGTTAGACTAATGTTGAAATTATTCTCTTTAATATTTTTATAAAATAGAGATATTTTGTTCATTCCTAACTTTCATCAAACATATAACCAATACCTCTAACCGTTTTAATAAACTTCTTTTTAAAACCATCATCAATTTTAGCTCTAAGGCGTCTGATATGTACATCGACCACATTTGTATCCGTGTCAAAATTGATATTCCAGATTTTCTCTGAAATTTCACTACGAGATAGAGCAACACTATTATTTCTAATTAAAAGGGATAATAGCATAAATTCTTTTGGTGTTAGTTCAATTCTGTTACCTTCACGAGAGACTCTTTTTTTATTTAAATCAATTTCAAGATCAGCAAAAACCATAATATCTTTTTGAATAGACGATTGTCTTCTTAATACAGTTTGAATGCGTGCAACAAGTTCAGAAAAAGCAAAAGGTTTCACAAGGTAGTCATCCGCACCTAAATTAAGTCCTTTGACCTTGTCATCGGTATCATCTCTTGCGGTTAGCATTATTATGTAAGTTTTATTATCCGATGCTCTAAGTTCCTTTAAAATAGACCACCCGTCAAGTTGAGGTAACATGACATCAAGAATAATGAGATCATAACTATTTACTTGAGCAAGAACCAATCCTTCTTGACCATTTGATTCAACATCAACAACATATCCTTTTTCAGTTAAGCCTTTTCTTAAAAAGGAGGCTGTTTTTTCTGCGTCTTCAATTATCAAAATTTTCATTGGAAATATCCCCTATAATTAATAACTATCAAAATTTTCTTGGTATTCAATGTTCAAATTTTGACTAAAAATTATGAAATTTTAAGTAAATTTCTGAAATTGTTAATAAATGTAACAACTTTATCCGCGTACTTATTGTAAATTATTGTTATTATTAATTTAATTAATAAGCAATAATTACTCTAAATTAAAATTTAATGTAACATTAATATCTATAAAAATATAACATTAATATTGCTAATAGAATTATTTTAAACTATCTCTTTGTTTATATGGCAAATTATACTTTATTTGAAATAATTCTTTAATAAAATTTTAATCTGATTGTAATTTAATATTTTTTTATATTTTTTTATATTTTTTTATATTTTTTTATATTTTTTTTTTTAATTTTTTTAATTTTTTTAATTTTATTTTTATAATTATTACAGGATATTATCATTTAAAAAATATCATTACGTTTCATTTAACATCAAATTAACCACTTCGTAATCAAGAATGAATTAAATATCAGGTGTGCTTTTAAAGATTGATAAGAGCTATTTTTGAAGGAATAATTCAGAATATCAATGCTTTAATTATTTAATTTAACAATTAATTATACTTATAATTAATTGTTTTGAGAGAAAGGGTTTTTTATTGATGAAAAAAATATTTATTATTTTTTTGATTATTCCAGTTTTAATTTCTTCATGTGAGAAAAAAACAACACCAAATAGTGATTCTAATTCAACAATAACAGTAACAAATAGTGATCAATTTATTCCTTCTCCTATTGAGTGTGTTGAATAACATTATTCGTATTTTAAATTTTTTATTAATTTTTTTTAATTAGTCATTCACAACATAAAGGAAACTTTAAATGACAATTCGTAATTCAAAACTTATTCAGTTATCTCTTATAACTTTAGTAGGTGCTTCATTTGCTATTTCTTGTAATAAAGGAAGTTCTTCTAATTCTGGTTCTGAGCAATCTCCAGATGTAAAACCAGCGCAAGATAAACAACCAAATTTAACAGTTACTATGGCTGTTCCTCAAGTTGTTGCTAAAGTTGGAGATAAGAAAGAGCAAATATTAGTTATTAAAAATGAAGGATCTAAATCTGCACAAAATATTGCAATTACAGGCCTTGAAAGCGGTTTAATTACAATTAAATCAGAAACTCCTGCTGTCGTTAAACCTGCAACTCCGGTAGAACCAGCAAAAACTGTGAAAGCTGAGCCAACAGCACCCGTAGTTGATCCAACTCCTGTCACGCCTCCTGTTGCTGATACAAGCTGCTTAAATAAGACTTTAGCTGCTGGTGAAACTTGCCAAGTAACTATCGTTTTTGCTCCAACAGAAGTAGCAAGTGGTAAAGAAACAATTTCTGTAGCTTATTCTAGCGAATCAGGAGCAGCTGCAAAAACAACTTCTTTTGATGTTCCTTATTTAGCAAAAGGTGAAGTTACTCTTGATATTCCTGCTTTAGCTCAATTAAAAGCAGAAGTTTCTAAAACAGACAAAAAAACTTTAACTATTACAAATAAAAGCGCTAATGCAATAACAGGAATTAAAATTGCTGATCTTGCATCTCCACTTTCTATTACAGGAAATACTTGTAAAGATAAGATTGAAAAAGGGCAAAGCTGTGATATTGAAGTTACTTTTGCTCCAGCAGATTTAATGGATACAAAACAAAATCTTCAAATCACATATAATGATGTTGATGAAGAAGGAAATGAAGTTCCTGTTACAACAACTTCTATAATTTCTTACCAAACAATTGGTAAAGCAGATTTATCATTAACATCTTATGCTGATTATTTAATTTCTAATATTGATAAAGACTCTACAATTCGTACTTATACAATTAAAAATAATGGAAATGGCAAAGCTACTTTAGTTACTTTACCAACATTAGTAAAACCATTATCAATAAAGTTAGATTCATCTACTTGTAAACCAGTAGACGGAAAATCTTTTGAATTAGCTAAAGGAGCTTCTTGTGCTTTTGATGTTACTTTAAATTCTGATAAAATTGATGAGCAAAAAGACGTTGCAATGGTTGTTACTTATAATGATGGTACAGCTAAAAAATCTGCGATTACTACAATCAATTATAAAACAGTTGCTGCAAATGTATTAAACTTGTCAAAATATACAATTGCAAACTCTTTTATAGGAATTGATACTCCATGTTCTGATAAAGAAATTTATGGTAATGGAGTTCATAATATTCAATTAAAACCAAATTTAACTTTTACAACATTTGAAGGTAATGAAGATATTGCTAAAGAATTAAATCTTGATGATGTTTTATTAGCAACTCAACCTACTATTTATGATGGTACATCTGAACGCCCAATGCCTTTTGAATCTAATGAGATTACTAGAGTAAAAAATCCTTACTCAAAATGTTCAAATGATGCTTTAGGAGGTTCAGATATTCCTGATAAAGGTTTATTCTTTAAAACTAAATCTTCTGGAAAAAACGTTGTAATTGGGGCAAAGCTTCAATATGTAGACAAATCTGGAAAGATATCTGAAGTTAAAACTATAGACTCTTCTAGGCTCAAATTAAAAGCTTTAGTTAATCCTTATGGTGTTTCTAGCGAAAGCAAATTTAAAAACATGGGAATTGTTTTTGAACATTATAGTTCTAGTCTAGCTCATAGAACAAATTATAGATTAACAAAAATTTCTCCTAACTTAACAGCATTTAAATCGCTTCAAAACTTCCAATTAAAAAAATGGAGTATTTTTAACAATAACTCTAGATCTGGAAGAGAAAATTTAGATTTCGTAGTTTCTAAGCAATATACGGATGTAGATCATTTCTGGCAAGCTGGTGGAAAAGGTGATTTTGCAAGTAATAGAGAAATGAATATTGGTGCAATAATGACTAGCAAATCTTTAAATGGCAAAGATTTTATAGATCTAAATCGTGGTGGTTTTTCAATGAGTTATCCAGTATCTAGCATTGGATTTGATGACATTGGTTTTGCAAGTATTAGTGATAGATATTATAACTTCTTGCCACAAATGTGGGATCTTTCAATGACATTAACTCTTATTGGAACTGATACTTACGGTAATGATGTTAAAGAATCTATAGATTTAGGTGTTTAATTCAAAATCTAAAAGTTAATTTAACATTGATTTTTTAAAACTCTTTAAAATAATTAACCACTTAAATGTAATATTAAAAATACTTTTGAGTGGTTTTTAATTGGATAAAATAGTGAAAATAAACCATGTTTTAAATAAAGTAACAGCATTATTTAGTACTGGTCTAATGCTATCGACACCTTTCCAATCGTATGTTTATGCGAGCGGGATATCTAAGTTAACAGCGGTTGTATATAGTTCAGCAGAAGGTGCTAAAAGCACACAGAAAGTGGCTAAAACAACAGGTGCAGAGCTTAGCGGAACAAGTGCTTATGCTCAAAGTACAAGTGGTAACCAAGGTGGTGGAGATAGTAACAAACCTGTAAGTGATGCTTACAATTATAAAGATTTATCTCAATCCGTAGATCCAAGAACAGGCGCATTTTCTCTTTCCTATAAAATAGGAGATGTGGTTGGGAATGGGTTTGAAGATCCAGAAATTTCCTTATCCATAAATTATTCCTCTCTTTCGAGTTCCGATATTTATGGATTAGGAAAAGGTTGGAGTTGGAATTTAAGTCATTATGATACAAAAAGTGGAATGTTAAGTTTAGCAAGTGGTGGTAGCTATAAATTAGATATTGGAACGGGTAAGCTAAAATATTATAAATTAAAAGATTTAAACGTAACAATTGGTAGTGATTATGTTACATTAAAATACAAAGACGGCCGTATCGAACAAATTGATAGAGCGTTTGGTAATTTAAGAAAAATTACAAATGTTCAAGGATTTAGTGCCGAATTAACTTATGAAAAAGGCTCTCGAATCCAATCTATTATTTATAAAAGTCCTGTAAATGGCGATAATATTAAAAAATTGGAAATAACTTATCCTTCTGACACAGAAGTAAGAATTAAAAAGAATGATGGTTCTGCATTTGGTTCGCCATTAACAGTTCTGAAAAAGAGTGCAAATTCTTTATTAACATCTATTGTAAATCCGTTATCTCAAGAAGTAAAATTTGAATATAAAGCATTAACTGAGAAAAATTTTGCTACAGAGGGTTTAATTACAGATATTTTCTATCCAACAGGAACAAAAATCAATGTAATTTATTTACCAGGTGGATTAGAGTCTGCTAAAAAAGGCGTTGCATCCCCAGCAGTATCTAAAATAAGAACAATATCTCTTCCAAAAACAGATAATAGTGATGAAGAAATTCGTTATACTTATTATGAATCCACAAATACAAATTATTTAGCATATGGATTTACAGGTTTTAAAGAAGGGGAAGACACTTTATTTTTTACACCAAATACGTATACTTATTCAACAGTAGAAACAAAAAAGGCTCCAGACAATAAAACAATTTCAACAGAAAGAGTTTATAATCACTTTCATCAAATGATAAAAGAAATTGTTCGTATAAATGGAGAATATTCACAAGTAAAAGAGTTTACTTACCCATTATGGGCAAATAAAAGTTTTGATGCTTTAGATCCAAACTATAACTTTCCAAAAGAAACAAAAACAATATTTTATGCAAATGGAATGCAACGAAGTGTATCTACAAAACAAGAATACGACATTTTTGGAAATATATTAAGAACTCAAGATGCCTCTGGTATTATTAAAGAGTATCAATATTTACCTGCAGAAAAGACTTTTAATGGCATAGTACATTTTCCTTTAAGAGAAGTGGAAAAAGCGGTTAATGGATCAGGAAGTAAAGTAATTGAATACGTTTATGAAGATGCTAAGAATGCTCAAGGTAATGCATTTCAAAGATTAAAAGCAAGAGTATATCGTTTAAGTGATAATGTTTGCCAAGTAACAAGTGAAAATTGTGGTAAGGTTTACAAAACTGAAATTCACCAATATTCTAGCGAAAAATTAGTTGCAGGAACAGCAACAACTCCTTATTCTCTTCCTTCTGTTACTAAATTATTATCTTCTGCAAATGGAAAATGTAAAATAGTACAAAAAAAACAAGACTATTTAGTGGGTAAATCTCAAAATACATTAACTAGCAGTTATTTATCTTCTAAAGGAAGTCTTCTTGCAAAAGAAGTAACAACAGAAAATGCTTTTACGAATTTAGTGGAAAAGAAATTAGATTCAAAAGGCATTGAAGTTTCTTATGAGTACGACAAACTTGGTCGTAAATTAAAAGAAACAGCAAAAGCAGATGGTGCGCAATCATTACAAACAACATATACTTATGTTGTAAATGATCCTACGTTTGGTGGTTACGGAACAAGTTCTTTGTTAATTGCAAAACCAAATGGATTTAAAGGAGTTCAAGTTTATGACTCTTTAGGTCGCGAATTAGAAGTGCATGCACAAAATAATTCAGGAACAGGTTTTAGTAAATTAAAATCTTATCAATATAGTGTAACAGGACAAAAAGAGAAAGAAACACTTTATAATGTAGATTCTCAAGGCAATCCTTTTAAAACTACAATTCAATATAAGTATGATGCTTTTGGAAGAGAAGTTGCTGTCATTTCACCAAGCGGAGAGACTAAAGTAACAGAATATAATGGTGCAAACCATACAGAGCAAAAATATGTAAAAGCAGCAGATGGAGAAATCTCTCCTATAAGTGTTGTTACATATAATGACATGAATAAAATTGTTAGTACACAGTTATTAAAAAGCGACAAGAGTTTTTACAGTGTGAGTAGCAATAAGTATGATGCGTATGGAAACCCATCGGAATCAGTAGACGTAAATGGAAATAAAATAAAATATGTTTATAACCAAATTGGTCAAAAATTAGAAGAAATATTTCCTGATAGTCGTCGTATTAAATATGTTTACGATGAAATTTTTGAAGATAAAGTAGTTCAAAAGTCTGTTGTTTTACAAAATGGGAAAGAAGTTGTGTTAGGAAACAGAACTTATAATGAACTAGGATTGATGTTAAGTGATTCTGATCCAACAGGGAATGCGATTAAATATGCCTATGATAACAAAGGCAATATGGTAAGCCAAACACAACGTTCCGGAAAAGAAATTAAATACACTTATAATGCATTTAATCAAATGATCAAAAAAGATGTAGCAGGTGACTCAGGGAAATACAGTTCAAGTTATGCCTATGATAATTTGTCTCAAAAATTATTATCTATGACAGATGCGACTGGTAAAACAAATTATTCTTATCATTTAGATAACAGTTTGGAATCTGTTACTTATCCAGATAACAAAAAAATATCTTATCTTTATGATTTGCAAGGTTCTATGATAGGAATTACCGATATTGCAAATAACCAAACGATTTATCATTACAGCAAAACAAATGGTAAATTAGAGGCAACTGAATTTAGAACCATGGGGAATAACAATCAGGTTGAGCAATATTATTATGATAAGTTTGGTAGAATTTCTAGTAAAATACTTCCAAATAATGCGCAATCGATTTATTCTTACAATGATATGGGTTCACTAGAAAACTTAAGTCATTTTGCTGAAAATAGAAGTAGGATACTTTCTTATAGTTACACTTATAAAAAAGATATGAATATTTCTTCTAGAACAAGAACAAGTGAAGAAGATTCAGCGTTAAGTGCAAAAGAAAATTATGCCTATGACATTATGAATAACCTTTCACAATATAACTGTTCTGGGACAGCATGTCCTAAAGATCAAAATGGTCAAAGTATTGCATCTGAAGAATATATGTTTGATAACTTAAATAATATTAAGACAGCAAAAGTATCCTTTGTGAAGGGTAGTACGAGTTTAACGACATATAACTATTCTGATAAAGATCCAAGTAGACTTGTTGCTTACGCAACAACAGATGCGCAAGGAACAAAAAATAGCACTCTTGAATACGATGCCGATGGCAACGTAACTAAAGATGGCGATGGAAATATGTTAACTTATTCTCCATTTAATAGACTTGAGACATTTACAAAAGAAAGTAACGTAACAGAATATCGTTACAATGGCGCTGGCATTCTAGTTTCTCAAAAAGATGCTGGAAATGTAGAAAATAAATTCTATTACAGCGGTTCGCGAGTGTTAAATGAAAATGCTGCTGGAGTAATGACAAGTTATTTCCAAGTAAGTGGCCGTGTTATTGGTAAAGTAACGGCAGGTCAAAATACTCAAATTTTCTTAACGGATCAGGCGCACAGTGTGATTCGAATCATGGAAGGTCGTAAATTATTAGACGTTAACTTTGCTTATACTCCTTATGGCCAGCAATCCGATTTATCTGAAAAATCAATAAGTGCCAAAACGAGTGGTTATGGCTTTAACGGTGAACGTACCGATGGAAAATCGGGATACCAATTTTTAGGACAAGGTTACAGAGCGTACAACCCCGCATTAGGTCGTTTTATGCAATACGATGTTCACTCTCCATTTGGAAAAGGTGGCATTAATGGTTATACATTTGCAGAAAATAACCCAATTATGAAGTTTGACCCAACTGGAGAAAGCGCCGCTTCTTATACGGTCATGGGAGTAGGTATTCTTCTTGCAATAATAGGAATTATTGCTTCTGTTGTTACTTTTGGAAGTTCCTTAGGTTTAACAGCTGCTGGATCGGTATCAACAGCGGCATCTACTGTGGTTTCAACCGCTACGGGATCGGTAGCAGGTGCTGTTCAAGTTGGTTTGGCAACGACATCGCTTGTTACAGGAGTAGCTGCAGGAGCAACTGGAATAGCGAATGAAGTTTATAGTGCAAAATCTAGAGCCGCTTCCGAAGCAGGAGATAAAAATGCGGCGGCTGCTTATGCGGAGACAGCAAGTGCTCTTGGTTGGGCATCTTTATCTTTAGGTATCATATCTGCAGTTACAGGATTAGGAGTAAGTTTTATTTCATCTAAATATATGAAATCTTATTCATTGGAGTCTGGTGCAAATAATAAAGCGTATAAAATTGATGATATTGTTGCAAGCTCTATATCATCTTCGGATAAATCAACGGCTATGCTTATAAACTTTAAAACCTTTTTTGATGATCAAAAAATAATGATTAGTTCTATTAAGTCCCCAATTTTAGAAGTTTCTAATGAATTAGCAAAAACCGGAAAAAAATCTGTTGAAGCAGGTTCTGTCTTGAAAAGATCGCTAATATATACTTCATATATTCCATCACCGAATTCCATATTTAATGTTTCTAAAGCTGTTTGTGAATTTACAAATATTGAATTTGAATGTATTATAAGTGAAAACATCAGACGAGATATCTTGAATTAAACTGCATTTTGTTCTGCAGTATTTTGTTTCTTTGCTACTAAAATAGTAACAAGACAATTGCTTTGAATATTTAGCATACTTGTGATGGGATCAATAATAGGCTCAATACTTAGCAATAAAAAAATACCAACAGCAGGTGGAATGCCTAAAGGGGATAATACAATTCCAAAAGTAGTTGCACTCAGAATGGCGGGACCAGCTGTGCTAGCCAGAGAAGATAAAAAGCTACTTAAAAATAGTGTGAAAATTGAGTTTAAATTAATAGGAATTTGGTAAAGATTCATTAAAAAAAAAAGCAATTGTGATACTTCGAATCATGATGCCAGGTTTAAAAATACTAATTCCAAGTGGCATAATGAGTTCAACATTTTTCTTTTCAATTTTAAAATCATTTGTCAAAGAAAGCATGGCAGCTGGCATAGCTGCAAAACTACTCGATGTAGCAAAAGCAATTAAGTAAGCATGTTTTAATTTTTTTATTGTATTTAATATAGAATAGTTTCTTTTTCTTGAAATAATAAATAAAAATAATGAAAATAAAATAAAAATAATAGCATATATTAGAGCGATTAAATCAAATAACGATTTTAATGTCTCTACTCCAACATTTGAAACAAATCCAGAAATAAGAAAAAAAATACCAATAGGTAATAAATATAATAAAATATTAACCATTCTCATAAATGCTAAAAAAATAGCATCAAAAAATGAAATTGCAATTTTAACGCTTGGGCTATCCGTTATTCCTAATGAAATTCCTAAAAGAATAGAAAAGATAAGAATGGAAATATCTCTTCTTTCATAAATAGATTTTATGATATTAATTGGTAAAGATTTTTTTATACTCTCTAAAATATTTTCTGGTGATGATAAAATATTGCTATTAAAACTTAATTCTGTATTTCCAAGGCCATTATTTAATAATTCAATTGTATCTTTGCTTAAATTTGATCCTGGTGAAATAATAAAAGATAATCCAAAAGATAAAGCAGCAGTTAAAATAATCAAAGTAAAATAAAAAAAGGAAAGTTTTTTTAAATAATATAAAGAGTCGCTATTGTGAAAAATATTATAAAATCCACATATTAACGCAGTCATCATTATAGGTATAACTGTAATTTGAAGCATTTCTAAATAAATTTCACCAAAAAAATTTAATTTTTGAGCTGATTTTGGAAGGAAAATGCCAAATAGCATTCCTAAAGTCATAGCAATTAAAATTGTCCAATGATTTAAAAGTATTTTTTTAATTCTTTGTATCATTTTTTGTCTCTTAAATATTTATTATAAAGTATTTTTTCTTTGCCATTAAATTTCATTCTACGAATATATAAATTTATCCAGTTTGCTAAATTTGGATTTTTCCAATTAATAGCTATAGAAATGGGATCTATTGCATCTTTTACAATTTTTTTATGGGTAAAAATATTTGCTTTTTTATTATTATAAGTCTTGTAATTTGCATAAATTTCATCGGTATAAAGGCCTAAAATGTTTCCATCAAGAACATCAGAAAAAGCGAGATCAAGAGAATCATATTTAACAAACGAAAAATCGCCAAAGGTATTCTTAAAAAATTCATAATTTTGTTTAGCAAAGTCTTCATAAGAAGAGTTATTTAAAATGGCAAATTTTGCTTTCGAAGGGGCTATTTTAACGTGATTAGAAATTTGAACTTCAAGAAGTCGATTTAAAATTAAGGATTGGTTTGGGGTAATATAAGGGTCAGAAAATTGAACAACCAATCCTCATGAAAGTGTTCCACTTATAGCGCTTATGGCTAAATCAGCTTTGTCATTTTCAACAAGAGTGACGACACCTTTAAATGTATTTGCTGATTGATTAAATTCTACAGATATGCCTAATTGATTAGCTATATCATGAGCAATATCTATGTCGTATCCTTCAAGTTTATTATCTTTATTATGATAAAAGAAAGGTGGGTAATCAACTGAGTTCACAGCGACAATGAGTTTTCCTCTTGAAATAATATGCTTTATATCATTTGGTAATTCTGCTTTAACTTGAAAATGGAAAAAAATAAAAGATAAAAAAAATAGATTATAAAGGAATAAATACTTTTTTTTAAATAATAATTTCATATAAATATTACCTAAAATTAAATTTAAATATTTTATAAGATAATATTAATTTATATTCAAAAATAATTCTTAACTTAACAGCCAAATTTTTGAAAAAGTAATAGAAAATAATTTCCTTATATTAATTTGACAAGTGGTCCTTATAATTCCTCCCTAAGATAGAAATTTGGCATTAAAATTAAAAAAAATGGAATGAAGGGGATAATGTGGCAGTTAAGTATACAGGGCCCCAGAAGGCGGCAATTCTTTTGCTAGCATTTGGCGAAGAAATATCTGCAGAAATTTTTAAACACATGACTGAATTTGAAATCAAGCGCATTGGTAGTGCAATGAGTAGGCTTGGTCGTGTTGATAGTGATGCAATTGATACTGTAATGGAAGAGTTTTATCAAATTCTACAATCAAATAAAAAATACTTTTTAGGAAGTAACGACTTTACAAAACGATTAATTGAGTCTGCTTTTAAAAGTGATCAAGCAAATGCTTTAATTGATGAACTTTCTTTAACATCAAATGTGAATTTAGAGTCTTTAGAATTAATTGATCCAAAGACTTTAGCAAATTTTTTAAGAAGTGAACATCCTCAAACAATGGCGCTTATTTTAGCGCATTTAGATCCCAAAAAATTTGGAGAATGCCTTAAAATTTTACCAGAAAGTTTGCATACAGAATTAATTTTAAGAGTCGCAAGTTTAGAAAGTGTTTCACCAGAAATTATCGATGAAATTGATGATGTCTTAAGAAATGAGATCCAGAGACTTGGAAACGTAACAAGTTCAAAAGTAGGTGGTATTGATCCTATTGTTGAAATGCTAAATCTGATGGATAAAGCAACAGAAGAAAATATTTTAGATAGATTAGAAGAAAGAGATCCCGATTTAGCAGAAAATATCCGTAAATTAATGTTTGTATTTGATGACTTAATTAAAATTGATGATAGAGGAATTCAAACAGTATTGCGTGAAGTTAAACCAGAGCAGTTAAAACTAGCACTAAAGACAGCTTCAGAAGGTGTAAAAGAGTTGATTTACAAAAATATGTCTCAAAAAGCTGCGGAAAATTTAAAAGAAGAAATGACAATTATGGGACCTGCTAAAATATCGGATGTGGAGCAAGCGCAGTTTGCCATTGTTCAAGTTGCTCGCAGATTAAATGATGAAGGCAAAATTGTGATTTCTGCAAGCGGAGAAAATGCTTTAGTTTAATTAATAAAAGAGGTTTTTGTGGGCTCTAGAGTTGGTAAACTTGTCAAAAAATCAAATGAAAAAGTAATGAAAATGCTTGACATGGAAAGTTATCCATGGCTCCATTTCAATGAGCAAAGTATTATTTTTCCAGATAATGTTAAAAAAACTGTTATTTTGGAAAAAATGCATGACCCATTAGAAATTTCTGAAAAAGTTCAAATTGCAAAAGAATTCGAAAAACCTTTTGCTGAAAAATCCAAACCCTTGATTCCAAGAGATATGACTGAAGATTATAAAAAAGGTCAAAGGGAAATGGTAAAGAGAAGAAGAAGATCTATAATGGATGAAGAAGAAGCTATGGCATTAGAGCTAGCTGAAATTGAGCATTCCGAAGAAGTAAAAATAGAAAATAAAAATAAAAAAATGCAACAAAAAAAACAAGTAAATGAGCAGAATAAATTTACAAATTTTAATCCCAATAAATCAGAAGAAGCTAATGTAAATAAAGAAAATATAGAAGAAAAAAGGGATGAAATAAAACCCCAAATGGAACAAAAAACTATTGAAAATATAAATAAGCCAAATGAAATGGATCAAAATCAAATTGAATTGAAATTGAAAGAAGCAAAAGAAGAAGGATACTCAAAAGGTCATTTAGAAGGTTTTGAAAAAGGAGAAAAAGAAGGACGCGAAGAAGGCTTTAAAAAAGGATATGAAGATGGAAATTCAAATGGTTTTCGGACTGGAGAAGAAAGAGGATTGATTGCTTCCGAATCCAAATATGATCGTGCTTTTTCAAATATTTCGGAAGCTGCGGTTCGGATGGATAAATTGAAAATTTCATTAATTGAAGAAGGAAAAGACATTTTTTTAGAATTAGCTAAACTTTGTTGTGAAAGAATTTTACGAGAGCAAATAAAAGTAAGTGATTCCTCATTGATCAAGTTATTTGATGAAGTTTTAAAATCTTTCAGTGCAACTTCTTCCTTATCAATTCAAATGAATCCAAGTGATGCTATAAGAATTAAAAAACATCTTGAATCTCTGAATGATAATTCAAGAATTCAAATAAAAGAAAACAGTGCTCTTGAAATTGGAAGCTTTCAGATAGAAAATGATACAGGAGCTTCCTTAGTGGACATTAAGAAAAATGTTGATTATGTGATTCAAAATATTAAGTCAGAATTGTTTAAAGATATAAATAATGAATCAGAGAAAAATGAAAAAGAAAATTATGAATTAAAAAAGGCAGTTTAATAAATGTTTTCAAATCAAGCATTGTTAAAACTAAAGAAACAAAGAGAGATACATGATTCTCATAGTTCATTTGAAAAATACGGTAAAGTTGTACAAATTGTTGGAACTGTAATTGAAGTTACTTTATCTGATGCCCCCTTGGGAGCCTTAGTTCGTATTTTTAATCGAGAAAAAACGTTCTCAATTGAAGGTGAAATCGTAGGTTTTCGAAAAGAAAAATCATTGGTAGTTCCTTTTTCTGATCCTACTGGAGTTTGTGCCAATTCCCTTGTTCAATGCATAGAACGTGAACAAAAAATAATGGTAGGAGATCATTTAATTGGTAGAATCATTGATGGCTATGGGCGACCCATGACGGGACTAAATTTTTCTGAAAATCAAGGTGTGCCTTATTCGATTGTTCGTGAACCCTTAAATCCTTTGATTCGTAAAAGAATACAAAGTCATTTTGATACCGGAATTCGCTCTATAAATGGATTATTAAGTTTTGGAGAAGGGCAACGAATTGGAATTATGGCTGGATCTGGTGTTGGAAAAAGTGTTCTTATGGGCATGATTTCTCGTTATTCTGATGCTGAAGTAAACGTAATTGCATTAATTGGAGAAAGAGGTCGTGAAGTTAGAGAGTTTCTTGAAGAAAATCTTGGTCCAGAAGGAATGAAAAAAAGTATCGTAGTGGTTTCTACAGGGGATCAATCTCCCTTGAGTAGAGTGAGAGCTGCTCATGTTGGAACAGCAATTGCAGAGTATTTTAGAGAGCAAGGGAAAAAAGTTTTATTACTTATGGATTCTCTTACGCGAGTCGCAATGGCTCAAAGAGAAATCGGATTATCTGTGGGAGAACCACCAACAACGAAAGGATATACACCATCCGTTTTTTCTTTGTTACCTAAATTATTAGAGCGTGCTGGTAATAGCAATTCAAAAGGATCATTAACTGGAATTTATACAGTGTTAGTTGAGGGTGATGATTTTAATGATCCTGTAAGCGATTCTGCAAGAAGTATTTTAGATGGGCATATCAATTTATCTCGATCTCTTGCGGAAAAAAATCATTTTCCAGCTATCGATATTCTTTCCAGTGCAAGTCGTGTTATGATAGATATTACAGACGAAAAACATTTAAAAGAAGTTAGCATATTAAGAGATTTAATGTCAGAATATCAAAAAAATGAGGATTTAATAACAATTGGTGCTTATAACTCCGGTATGAATCCAAAATTAGATAAAGCAATAAAACTTCTTCCTAAAATTGAATCCTTTTTAAAACAAGATCGTTCCATATATTGTAATTATGAAGATTCTCTAAATTTATTACATGAATTAGCTAGAGAGGCAGATGTATGACATTTCATTTTACTCTCCAAAAAATATTAAATTTAAGGGAACAAGAAACTCGTGATGCAGAGCTTAGAGTGGAGTATACAAGAAATATAATTAATGAATTAAAAAAAATGATCAATGAAGAAAGAGATTTTTACTTTTCTGATCGGGAAGAATTAAATAAGAGTGTTCAATTAACTCAAATGCATAAAATATCATTATTTGAAAGATCTTTAACAATAAGACAAGAAAGAATAATGGAACTTTTAGATAATTTAAGAACTTATCAATCCGATTTAGAAGTTTATCAACAAGCATTGATTCAATCGAAAAGAAATCAAAAAATAATTGAAAACCTAAGAGATATAAAGAAAAAAGAATTTTTAGAAAAAGAATCCATTAAAGAACAAGCTCGCCTAGATGAAATTGGAGCTCAAAAATTTTTACGAAATCAACTTCAGGAAAGAGGTGAAGAGTGATTATTTTACTTTTTTTCTTTCCTTTCATTCTATTTAATGGATTTGTTGAAAAGGAAGTTTTTGCGCAAAATCTTCCTGTTATCCCAAGGGGAGAATTAACTGCTACAGAAGCTATGCGGATTCGAGATGAGCTTGAAATTACGAAACAAGATATAGAACAAAAAATCGTTAAATTACAAGAAGCAAAAAAATCTTATGATTTAGCTCGTCTTGATGTAGATTCTAGGCTAAAAAAAATTGAAGAAGAGAAAAGGTTACTTGACGAAACACTTCAAAAAGAGAAAAAACTGAAAGAGGATAGGGTGAAAGAGGCTGTAGAGTTTGTTTCAAAAATGGAACCTCGAAAAGTCGCTCCTGTAATGGATACAATGGATAGAGATCTAGTTATAGCATTATTAAGTAGGTTACCTGCACGTCAGGTAACAAAGCTTCTAGAAAACTCATCACCCGCAAAAGCAACACAATTTTTGGAGTATTATACCCGTATTCGCTCTGGCAGAGAATTTGAAATGCTAAGAGAGCTTGGTTTATGCGCTCCTGCTAAGGAAAAAAATGAAGAAAAAGGAAAATCACCTCCGTAACCAAAATAATGATAGATATTATTATTCTAATTTATCAATTCAACGATTTTTTATAACAACATCTAGGGGATTTGAAGATATTCTGAAAGATGAAATTGAAGAAATTTGTTCTCAGTTTCAAATTAAACATAAAGTTTGGAAAGGCTCTGCGGGGTGCTATTTAGAAGCTCCTTGGGCCGGCTGTATTGCTGTAAATCTTTCCTCCATGTGTGCAAGTCGAGTTTTGCTAGTACTTGCAGAAGACCAAGTCAAAGATGAAAAAGATCTTTATGATTTGTCTCGTTCTCTCGATTGGACTTCTATATTTGATTTAAATTTAACTTTTTCTGTAAATGCTTCTATAAATGATACTTTTGTTCAAAACTCTATGTTTGTGGGCTTAAAAGTAAAAGATGCAATATGTGATTCTTTCCGCGACAAGTTTGGAGAAAGACCAGACGTCAATACAGAAAGACCCGATATTAAAATTTTTGTTCGCCTTTTTCGTGATAAATTAAGCATTTCTGTAGATACAACAGGAGAGCCTCTTTCTCAAAGAGGATATCGCGTAAAAACTGTGGAAGCTCCTTTAAAAGAATCTTTAGCTGCATCTTTATTAAGAATTTCGGGTTGGAATTTATTAGCGAACGGTATTTGGAATTCTTCTGAAGCTGTTTATTTTGAAGATAAAGAAACAAGACTTTTAAAACAACAAGGCATTTCAAGTAAAGCAAAACCTATTCTTATGTCACCTTATTTACTAGACCCAATGTGTGGTTCAGGAACTTTTGTGATAGAAGCCGCTTTAGCTTTGTTACATTGGAAACCCAATGTTCATAGAAATGAATTTTCATTTATGGATTTATGTCCTAATAAAGCAAATGAAATGAAGGTAGCTCTTAAAGAATTAAAAGCAAAAATCATAGCAAATGAAAAACCTATTGCCGATCTTCCAATGAGAATTAAACTTTATTCAGAAAAAAATAATATCACAACATTCCAAGACTCCCTTGCTCCTTTTTTTGGAAGTGATATTTCGGAGAGAAATGTTGAAACTGCAAAAGAATGCGCTATGGAAGCCGGACTTAGCAAATTAATTCATTTTTCCAAAAAAGATGCTTTCCAAAGCAAACCACATGCCTCACAAGGAATTTTAGTAGTAAATCCTCCTTATGGTGAAAGACTTGAAGAAGGTGAAGATCTTTCTCCTATGTACCAATCATTGGGCGACTTATGGAAACAAGAATTTCCACATTGGACAGCTTGGTTGATTACAGGTAGTGAAGATGGACTAAAAAAGGTAGGATTGCGACCAACACGGAGAGTAAATGTGTATAATGGAAACATTCCATGTAAGTATTTACAATATGTGATGTATCCTAGAACCCCAAAAGTTTCTAATTTAGAAGATTAGAAACAAAATCCTTTTAAAAAAGGAGCATAACTTGGTTTCAGATAAATTTTCAGGATATAAAGAATTTCGCGTGATGTATGTCGGTGAAGTTAATTTAATAGAGTCTTTAAAAGTAGACTTTATTAAAGCGGGAGCAAAAAATACGAATTCTGAAAAGCCAAATTCTTTTTCAGTTTCATCCTATTTGCTTCGAAGACTTGCATTAGCTGCAAATTCATTTCCTGGAGCTACAGTCAATTTTTATACCGATGTTCATGAGGTTGCAAAAGAACTTCCTATTTTTGATGCAGATTTAATTATATTAGATGAAAGAACTTTTGCTCAGGATACACCTCATCCTATTCTTTCAAATGAGTTAGATAGAGTGCAATTAAAAATGGAAGAAATGCAAAATGCAGATGTACTTCACACTTCTCAAAGTTTTACGGAACATAAAGAACAACAAAAACCAATAAATTTTGAAAATTTAAGAACAGCAATTGAAACTTTTACACCACGTGGTTTTATTTATACCATGCGTCGTGTCGTTGTTGTGTTACCTAAATTAGCAAGAAAAACAAATCGAGAATTTTATTTAAGTCTTTCAAACGTAAGAGCGGTAATCACAGAGCCATCCGATTCCGTTGAGCTTTTTTTAGCAGCGACAAGACAGCTTTATGATTTTAGACAAAATCATAAGAAAACAAGTATTTGTATATCTGGTGGCGGTCTTGAAGGATATATTTATTCTATTGGTGTTGTGAATGCAATTGATAGTTGTTTGTTAGATAAAGAAACAGGGGATTTTGATATTTTTTGTGGAGTTTCATCTGGGGCAATCATTGCAAGTACATTAGCAGTTGGTGTTCATTCTGATGATCTTGTAAGACAAATATACCGAAAACATACTAGTCTAGAACCTTTAGGTTTGAATACAATATTTGATTTAGCGGGTTCTGAAATCGCTCGTAGAGCATTTGATTTTGTCAGGGCATTTTCTACTTTTGATTCTGGGGAACTTATCAGTCGATTACAAAATTCAGTTCCAACTGGTTTTTTTAAAGGTGAAAAATTAAAAAAGTTTTTTGAAAAACAAATGAAACACTTTGGAATTGAAGATAATATGGCTACGTTAAAAAAAGAGCTTTATATTAACGTAACAGATCAAGATACAGGAGAAAATATTGTATTTGGTGAAGAGCCTTGGAAAGATATTAAAATAAGTCAAGCAATTCGAGCAAGCACGGCATTGCCCCCATTTTATTTACCAGAATTGGTAAAAGGCCATTGGTTTACAGATGGTCAATTAACAAGTGCTTCTGATTTCAATACAGCCATTCGTAAAGGAGCGGCTCTCGTTGTTTATATTGACCCAATGGTACCTTATACGAGTAATTTACCAGGTGCGGTAATGAAACGCGGTGGTTACTTTACCATGGTACAAGCGGTAAAAAGTTTAGTTCAAACAAGATCAAGCTCCATGTTAAAACATTCTATGGATAATAATCCTGATGTAGATTTTGTTATTTTCAAGCCTACAGATGATGTTATGGAAGCTATGGCTGGAAATCCAATGAAATATTATATCCGTACGGAACTAGTTGATTTAGGTTATAGATGTACCATTTCTCAAATTTTATCTTCCTATGATGCCATTGCCCATAAATTTGCAAAACAAGGATTTGCTTTAAAATCTAAGAATATGATTCAATCCCTGCTCAACTGACAATTTTCCTACATAATTTTTTCCTCTAGGTAACATTTGTCACCTTAATCCATTCTTTGTTGTTCCGATATAAACTTTGCATAGGAAAAACAGTGCTTAGAGGTTTCGAAATGACAAATATACGCCTGAAAAAAACAGAATCTGTTAACCGTCAAAAGGAGAATTTAGAAGAGACAAATTCTTCTCACAAAGACGAAAGTTTTCCTGATAGTACATCTGAAGATGATTTAACAAGAAAAAGAAAAATGATTTTAACAGGCATTACGGCTGGCGTTGGAGTAGCTGGTGCAACTGCAGCTGGTCTCCTTTTTTTTGGTCCTTATTCTCCATTTGGGATGAAGTCGCCAGAAAAACAAGATAAGATAGCCTCAGATAAAACAACTCTTGGACCTGTAGCTGAGGATAAATCTAACGTGTTACCACCACCCCCAACTCCAATTGCGGAACCTTCAAAAACTACGGTAGCTACAGCTCCTCAAGTTGTGAAGGAAACAAAAAAAGCTTCTCAACCTGAATTAGCAATTGCACAACCTATTCCCGTATCTCCATTAGTAAAACCAGCAACTCCGAAACCAGTAGAAGAAAAAAAAGTTGCCGTAATTCCTCCTCCTTTTATAAAAACCAATAATGAATCATCAGGTCCAGAGACTTATAATTATGACATTCAAGATGGTGGGCCTGTCCTTGATGTGCCAGTCAAGAAAAAAATTATTGTTTCAAGAGATCCAAATTTTCAAAAGATTTATTTAAATGGAAATTCTAACGTAACAGGTAAATATAGAATTTCTATACCACCACCTGGTGATGTTTATTGGAAAGAAGATGGGAAAGAAGCTCATAAAATTAAAATTAATCCTCCCGAATCAACTGGAATTAGAGCAGATATTCCTGATAAAATGAAACTAAAAGATACGTTAAGTTGGACATCAACAGGAAAAGTTTCATTTTATAGAATTGAAGTTGCAACAGATAATGATTTTTTAAATAGAGTTAAAGTATTTAGTACGGTTAAAAATACTTTTCCTGTTCAAAATATTGGGCAAGGAAAATGGTATATTAAAATTTCAGCTTTAAATTTACAAAGTGGAAGTTGGGATTCAACAAAAACTTTTCCAGTAAATATTGAAGAATCTTTTATAAAACAAGAACCTGTTTTAACTCCTCCTCCCTCAGAGGAAAAGGAGTTAAATTCGGTTAAAGAAACACCAGAGGAACAGCCTCCTTCAGCGGAGGACTCTGTTACAAAACCAACTGAGTTGGTAAATCCTGTTGAAGCAACAGTTCCTGAAAAGCCAGTTTCAAGTTCTGCTGAAGATTAAATTTATTATTCATTTATTCCTAAAACAATCTTTCCTATTGTTTTTTGTGTTTTTAAAAGCTCATGAGATTTTTCTAAACTTACTTCAGTCATAATTCCTAAATCTAATCCAATAGTAGACTTGATTTTGTTTAAATCAACTAATTGAGAAATTTCATTCAATAATTTATGTTGTGAAATCATGTCTTCTGTTTGATATAAAGAATGTGTAAACATAAATTCCCAAGAAAAAGAGACACTTTTCATTTTAAGTAACATCATATCTAATGGATTCACAGGGTCATCTATGGTAACAATCTTCCCAAATGTTTTTATTGAATTTGCCATGTTTATAAAATGGGATTCAAGCCCATTAATACAAAAGATATAATCTACATCGCTCAAACCAATTCTATTTAATTCTGTTAAAAAATCTTTATTGTGATTTATCACATAATCTGCTCCTAAAGATTTTACCCAATTTTCAGATTCAATACGAGAAGCAGTAGCAATCACTATTGAAGATGTTAATGATTTTAAAAGTTGAATCGCAATAGATCCAACACCACCCGCAGCCCCAACAAGTAAAACTTTTTTTGGTTTGTCAGAAATGTTTTTTGAGATTTGAAGTTGTGTAAATAAAGCTTCGTATGCTGTTATTGCTGTTAAAGGCTGTCATTTCCCAAAGACGATTGGACTATTCCCATAGTCATTGAGACTAAATATTTTGATTTTGCCTTACATAGGCTGTTTGAGCTGGTATGGCATTCTATTAAGGAAGTTGAACTCAAAATAATTTATTTATTAACATAAACGGTCTTATTCTAAAATTCTGCTAAATTATTTTTAATACTCTTCTATATTATTTTTTCCCCAACTAAAAAATTTATCAATATCTTCTTCATTAATATAGTTTAAATTTTCATTAATTATATTTATGCGACTTAAATTTCCCACTGGATATTCAAATATTTCTAAAACTTCAATTTCTTCACCTTCAATTTCTATGGTTCCAGAATAAGTATATTCTGCTCCCATTTGTCTTTCTTCGGAATCAATTTGATTAAGCTCTATAAAAACATCTTTCCCTTTATATTCTCCTTTAACATTTGTAGGATTTTTTAATATACCTAAATCTAAATCGATACTTAACTCACTAAAATAACCCATTTGTATCTCCTCTAACCTGGATTTTTTTATTATAGAAATACTTTAAACATCATAAAGTACTATTGAAATAAGGTAACAAAAAATTTGAAAATCGTCAAATTTTACTATTAAGTAATTGATATTATTATATTATATAATTTTGGGTATTTATGCTAAGATGGATGAATCTTCTCTTTTAGCCAATAAAAAGTAGAAAATTCTAATAATCACCAAAACAATTGAATAAAATAGTGCACTTTACTTTTCTTAATTAAAAGTCTCCTCATTACATCATAAACTTATATTAATCTACATATTTAATTTCTTTTTTAGAATATACATTTTTTATTTGATCATCATAAGTTTGATTTTCAAATATTTTTATTTGCTCAAAAATATTTTCACAAAAATCAATTAAATCTTTATAATCTTTTTTTATACTTATTTTTTTTATTGATTTGAAGTTAATAATACAAATTATTTCTCTTATAAAATAAGAAAAAACAGTCCTATAAGCAAATATATTTATTATTTCAGGATTCCAATTTTTCACCTTGCTTGATGCTTTTTCTGTCCTATCACTTTCGCTTTTTCTAAAAAAATTCAGATAACGACTAGGAGCTACCCCATGGAATGATTGAAAATTTACTTTATTTGTAAGTTCATTATCTGAATTAATTAGAACAGCATATCCAAATAAATCTTCAGCTTTACTTTTTGGATAAGGATCTATATAAACAACTCGTTTTACACCAGAAGAAATTATTTTTTTTGTGCAAAGATGACAAGGAAATGTAGTAACATATAAAGTACATCCTTTAATACTTACCCCTCTTCTTGCAGCATCACAAATTGCAGCCTCTTCTGCATGTACAGCTCTGAAAAATTCAATTAAATGACCAACACCAGACTTTTTAAATAAAGCTGTAATGAATTTATCTTTTTCTTTATCATTTACACCTGGAATTTCAATATTATTATTTTTAAATTCAGTTTTAAAATTACTTTTAAACTTTTCTATAATCTGTTTATTAGGATTATAACCAATATTAAAATCTCTATGATCTGGTTTATCTCCATCTTGATAAAAACCTCCGCCAAATTTAGGGACATCGTTAAAACCAGAGGCTACAATTTCTCCATTTTCAGTTGCAATAATTGCACCAATTTGTCTAGATAGATCAGCAGAGCGTCGAGCTTCTGTATAAGCATGAAACATCATAGACTCATCAAAAGATGGCGTTATAAATGGATAACTAAATAGTATTTTAAAAAGTTTTTTAATATCATTTTCTAAGCTTCCAAGATCATCTGAATTTACAAAGTAGTGACCTAAAGGAAAAGTATTTTGAACATCTTGTCCATATTCATTGTCAAGACCATCTGACAAATTCGATTCATTTTGGTCTTTTTTAATAAGAAATTTAACAAAAGATTCTTTATAATTATAAATTTCAGAATTGCAACAATTTTCTCTTGATTCTTCAATATTATAATTCTTTTTTAATAATTCTTTTTCCCTTGCTTCTTCTGATTCATATACTGATATTAGAATAAAATTTCTTCCATATATTTTTCTTAATAAATTAAATTCTTCTGGCTTTTTAAGACTGTCAATAATATATGCTTGACCTTCTGGATTATAATCTTTTTCTTCTTGATTTTTTTGATTCTTATAAAAAGTTCTATGTTTTTTTTATTCTAGAAACGGCCATTATAGCATAAAGTTCTTTTTTTCCAGTTGCCTTTCTTAATTCATTGCATTTATTCATCTTCTTTAAAAGATTATTTAGACTCTTGTTATCATCAGATTCTGTTGAACAATTTGATTCCAAAATTTCATCATGAATTTTAGATAATTTAATTTCTAATACTTGGTAATTGTATTCGTTTATTAAAGCATTTTTAATTATGTTTCTTACTTGTTTAAAATTTGTGCCAATCCCACCTGTAAGGCCAATAACTAATTCAGGTTTAGTATCTAATTCTTTATTTTCACAACCAGACATATTACCTCCAGATAAAGATTATTTGAAGTATTCGGTTTTATTAATCAGTATTTAAGTATGGGTAAAATTCCTCTGCTTTACTCACCCAAAAGACAAGATGAATTAAAAAGTTAAAAAGTACATATAAATAGCATTATATGTACTTTTTTCCTTAATTTTTGTACGTTATATGTACTTTCTTACGGAATGCTAACTTGGGGGGGGGGGGGTAAAAGTGCATATAATGATCAAAAATTCGGAACGGACCTTTGAATCTTATTTTCCAGATTTTGAATTGGAACTTTTGAAAACCGATCGTTCTGTGCACACGGTCAAGAACTACCTTTGTGATTTGCATCTTTTTAAAGCGTGGGTTCATAAAATGTTTCCTGCTGCTAAAATTAACGAAATTGATGCTTTCACTCTCCAACGTTATCGTGGATATTTAGACCAAACAGAAAAGCGAGCTGCTTCCACTATCAATCGTCGAATTCAAAGTCTCAGGCGATTTTTTAGCTGGGCTCTCAAGAGCAGGCACGTTGAGATTGATCCTACCACAGAATTGAAGCTAAAAAGCGTGCAGGTGTCCTCCCAATAAGTGATTTTTACAAAGCATAAATCCAGAATTAAATCTCCTTTTGAGGAGGAGATTTAAATGGAGATGGAAAATAGACTTTTAAAATTGTCAGAGCAAGTTGCTTTTGAAAGA